>DASYCD010000101.1:0-17124 GCA_036500405.1 Bryobacteraceae bacterium | reverse complement strand
GGGCTGGAGGCGGAATCGCGCAGCAGTCCACCGGCGAGACCGGCGGCGGCGTAGAACGGAAGCGTCAGGTATTCGCCCTTCATCATTACTGGAATAGACAGGAGAATTCCAGTCAGCATACCGGTGACGTAGCCGCCCATCAGACCGGCGAGAGCGCTGGCTTCGAGGGCAAGATCGAGGGCGTTGTAGTCGGACGAAAGAACGCGGATGATTTCGCCTGGCGCGAACAGGCCCAGGAACCAGAGCGACAGCAAAACGCGCTGGTGGAGGGTGCGTTCATCGCGCAGCAGCATCCGCTTGACGGCGGCGCTGCGAACGCCGAAGCTGGCGATGGCGGCCATAACGCCGACCTTCACCAGGAGGGTGATGAGCTGGTCCTGCACCAGGTGCTCATTATAATTGGGGTTCAGTCTGCTTTTTCATGAATACCCCATTCGGTTTTGAGGTGGTGAAGGTCGCGGAGGCCAATTTCCCGAGCGAGTACGGGCTTTTCCGCATCTACGGGTTCGAGGGTCATTTTCCGAAGCCCGACGGTTCGGAAACCGTAGAGGAGGCCGCGGTGTTGGTGATGGGAGATCCGGCGACGGAGGTGGCGGGAGCGCCAGCGCCGTTGCTGCGGATTCATTCGCAATGCCTCACGGGGGACGCGTTCCATAGTCTGCGGTGCGATTGCCGGGGTCAGCTCGAAATTGCGTTGAAGAGCATTGGCAAAGAGGGCCGCGGCGTCATCATTTACGAGTTGCAGGAAGGGCGCGGCATCGGGCTGATGAATAAGCTGCGGGCGTATGAGTTGCAGGATCGGGGCGCCGATACTGTGGAGGCGAACGAGCAACTCGGTTTCGAGAGCGACCTGCGGAGTTATTTACTGCCGGGCGCGATTCTCGGGTATCTGGGGATTCGGTCCGTCCGGCTGCTTTCGAATAATCCGGGTAAGGTGAAGGCGGTGGAGGATGCGGGCGTGGTGGTGGCGGATCGCGTTCCGTGTGTCGCGGCGCCGGTTCAAACCACAGAGGCGTATCTGCGGACGAAGCGCGAGAAGATGGGGCACCTGCTCGATCACCTGCGTGACTGACTCCCCTTCAGCAACCGGCTCAAGGTGGAGCACGAATCAGCCGATATGTGCTCCATATGGAAACTGACGAGAAACGGCTTGACGGCCGGTTCCTTTGCGCTGACCTGGTTCGGCTGGACTGGATTTGGGGAGAAGACAATCTTCGAACCGAGCAGGCGCTCCTCGAAGATATCTCCGCGCAGGGTGGCTGTGTCCAGCTGGATGAGCCGCTGGCGCTGGGCGTGAGCGTGATGCTGACCGTGGGGAGTACCCCGTTTTACGGGCACGTCTGTTACTGCACGTTCCGCGACGATGCGTATTTCATCGGGCTGCGGTTCGCGAACGAGACAATGTGGTCAGCAAGCCTGGTGGAACCCAGGCATCTGATCAATCTGCAAGCGCTCGGGCGGCAGGCGCAGTTGCAACACTGACGGCCAGGCGAAAAGCCCGGCCGCACGTGTCGGCTAAGCTTTCGTCAGGCTTTTGTCGTCCTTGCGGTCGCTGTAATACTTGCCGTAATACTTGCCGTAGTAGCCGTAGCCGTAATAGTAGTAACCGCTGCCCATGTCCTTCTTGATTTCGTTCAGGACAAGGCCGACTACGTTAGCGCGCAGGTGGCCAAGGGTATTGAGCACAGCGGCAACCGCTTTGCGTTCCGTCTGGCCGGCGCGGGTAACGACGATTACGCCATCGACGGCGGCGGCCATCTGCAAAGGTTCCGGGAAGCCGAGCAGCGGAGGCGCGTCGAGAATAACGAGGTCGAATTCCTCGCGAGCCCGGTCGAGAAGTCTGGGCAGCGCGCCGCCCACAAGATCGGCGGCGCGGCGGGTGGACGGGCCGGCGGGCATGATCTGGAGGTCCAGATCCGGGCGCGGCTTGAGGAGAATCTCGTGCCAATCGATGCCATGTTCGAGAACCTTCGAAAGTCCCGCCACATTTTCCACGCCGAAGAGCTTGTGCATGCTGGGGCGGCGCATGTCGCCGTCGATGAGCAGCGTTTTGTGGCCCTGCTCGGCATGCGCGATCGCGAGATGGGCCGCCACGGTTGATTTGCCTTCCGATGGGGAAGCGCTGGTCATCAGGATGCACTTGAGGCGGCGGTCGAAGTCCGTCAGCATGATGGAATTGCGGAGTGTACGAACCGCTTCTTCAAAACCGGAGAGCTGGGTACGGGTTTGCGTACTCCTGCCGTCGCCGCCGACGCCGGCTTCCATCAGCGACGCATTCTGCAGCAGAGCAAGGGTCGGGGTGGAACGCCATTTCTTCATCATCGGCAGACCGCCAATCACGCGAGCTTTCAGGGTCTGAGCCACTTGTTCGGGGTTGCGGATGGTGGTATCTACGCGGTCTGTCGCCACCAGACCGATGAACGAGAGGATGATGGAGGCAAAAAACGCCACAATCAGATTCAATTGCTTTTTCGGGTAGACGGCCGCATAATTTGGACGCGCGGCGTCCGCGATACGCACCATATCGTTCTGGAAGCTGGCGTTGATTTCATTCTCGCGGATTTTCTTCACGAGTTCGTCGTAAAGGGAACGGTCCTGAGCGGCTTCCTGTTTTGCCGTCTGATAATCCATTGCCCGGATGTTCAGCTGATCGTAGTCGGCTTTGGCGGAGGCGAGCTGGTCCTGAACCATTGCTTCCTGTGTCTTCTGGGTGACGTACTGAGCGTTAGCCTGCTTTTGGACGCTGTCCCGATCCTGTTGAACCGTTTGTTCCAAACGCTGGACCTCGGCTTCAGCGGCTTTGTACACGTCCGCGTTGCGCCCATAGCGCAGCTTAATGTCTTCGAATTTCGCCTGGGAATCCTTGAGTTTTGCGAAATCGTCGTTAATGTGCGAACCGAGCGGCGTCGCCATCGCGGCATCGACGCCGCCGGTGCGCAGGACGTTATACAAAGATTCGGCCTTAACCCGGTCCAGCATGGCATTGCCCTGTTGGGTTTCCAGTTGCTGAAGCGCCGCGGAGGCGAGGCTGGTTTTCTGATCGGGATTGATGACGGCCAGTTCATTCTCGAGGTTCCTGACTTTTTCCTCAGAAACCGTGGTCTTATCGCGCAGTTCGGTAAGACTGGATTCCATGTACTTGGCCTGCATGGCAGCGCCATCCTGACGCAACTCGAACGTACGATCCCGATACGACTTGGCGATGGCATTGGCCACCTGCGCTGCCTTCACGGCATTCGGGGAGCGGTACGTGATCGTCAGCATGTAGCTGTTGGGCACACGCGCGACCGTCAGGTTCTTCAAATGAACAGGAGCGTCGGGGTGTGTGGCTACGGGAGCAGTGCGCTGGTCGGCGAAGGGGGCCAGCGCAAATTGCTGCGCCACCGGCCGTAACACCGCATCGGTCTGCACGATCTGCTGCTGGGAGGCAATGTAGGCGTCGGTATCGCCCTTGTTTGCTGTCCCGCTTTGCGAATCCTGACCGACGATATTCTTGGCCGCGTTGCGATCCAGATATAAGCTCGCTTTCGATTCGTACAGGGGCGTGAGGCGCGCCGTGATCATTGCGGTTGCAATCACCGCGAAGGCGACAAACGCGGCCATCTTGATCCAGTGGGTCCGGACGAGCCAGAGATAGTGCGAAAGGGGAAGCTGGACCTCCGTTGGTTCCTCTGGATTAATCAGCAGCGGGCCAGTCAGGTCCTGCGAAGAAACCTGGGTGAGCGCCCCCGTGTTATTCGTAGCCGTGATTTGAGAGAAGTCGTTGTGTTCGTTCGGCATGTAAGTTCCTGAGGGCGGCTTCTAGTGGTGCTGCAGACCGTAATAGACGAGAGCCGATGAGGCGGTCCCGCCTATGGCTTGCAATGTCTGGAGTAGCTGGCGGCGCTTGTAACCGTTATCGTCCGGAATGAGCAGGATGTCATCCGCCATGAGGGTTACGTCCTGCGCCTCGCGGTGCATGAGCTTTTGGAGCGGTACGGCAATTTCCTGCCGCTTCCCGGTCGCGTCGGCCCGATAAATATAAGCTGTCTTGTTGTAATACTGAGTCAAACCGCCTGCGTCGGCAACGGCCTTCAGAACAGTGGCGTCATCCGGCGTCTTCACCGGAATGGGACCGGGTTTTGCAACATTGCCCGTTACAAAGAGTTTCGGAGCGTCCGGCACACTGATCAATTCGCCGCCGGTCAGCGTAATGTTCGTTGAAGGCTGCGGATTCTTCTGGAGTTCGCTCAGGTCAATCTTCTGCGGTATATCTGTTGCGGTCTTGCTGACCAGCACAAGGGAGCCGGCATCCGGCGTGACACCACCCGCCTTTGCGAGGGCCTCAAACAGAGAAATAGGCTCTGTGATATTGAATTGCCCCGGGATTCTCACCTGGCCCTGGATGCTGATTTGCTCGTACGCGTATTCCAGAATCGCAACCGATACCGTCGGGTGGACCAAAATTTCCGCATCCATAAGAGACTTCGAAACCAGCGCCTCAATCTCTCTTGGCAGCAATCCGGCGACACTCAATGGCTTTGGGAGGACTGGGATAATGACCGTTCCATCCGATCCGACGCGCACCGCCGGGCGGGAAACCTCGGGCTCATCGAAAACCGTGATAGAGAGCAGATCATTGGGCGCGACTTTGCGATCCGGAAGAGCTGAGCTGGTCGACTGCGCCGCGATGCGGGTATCCACGACCGGCCGTGACACCTGGCCGAAAACGGCGGCGGCGCCAAGCAGCAGAATCGGAATGTGTCGCCTGATAATAATGAATGCCATTTAGTGGAGATCTCCTTTCGCCCTTCGAGCGGCGACCGGCGGTTTTGTGAATATTATTAGCTTAGCAGCCCGGGAGAATACGAGGGGATATCTCGGATAACACACAGTGACCAGCGTGTTCGCCGCGTTACACTCGGGCGCGACTGGCAGACGCCGATGTCTTGCCGCGCGGCTCCGATTGCCCTGTTTCGCTGAGACTTACCGCACCGAGAAGAGCAAAAAAAACGATAGCGACCCCAATCCTCTGAATCGGGTAATCCACGAGACACTGCAGGAATATTGCAATCAGACCGCTTCCCCAGACTGTTCGCAAGGCGCGGGGCACAATCCAGACGGCAAGAGCCACCATGACAAGGAAAAACGGCAGACCGCCCTCAACCGCCCACTGAGCCCAGTCATTGTGGGCCTGGTTGGCAAAAAGGCCGTCGTCGAAGAGCGCGTAAGCCGGGTAGACGGTAGACCAGTTGCCGAAGCCCACTCCCTTCAGAGGATGATCGCGAATCATGAGGAGAGAGGACTCGGTGAATTCACGGCGCCCCTGATAGGGATCCTTTTGCTGCAGTTTTGCGATGATGGCATCCGGGCCCATCGCCAGAGTCAATACGACCAGCATGCCCCCGAGAACCGCCGCAGGGAGTCTGAGCTGCCTCAAGCCCGTGCCATGCCGCCTCGCCGTCAGCAGCGGCACGGCCAGAATTTCCAGTGTTACGAGCGCCACGCCGCTCCGGGAGATAGCGGCAATTACGGAGCCGTACATGACTGCCGAGGCCAAACCATGAAAAATCCGCCATCCGGACCGTTCGGAAAGCGCTTCGACCAGGGCCACAGGAAGAAGGAGTTCGATAAAAGCGGCGTACTGATTGGGATAGACGAACGGGCCCAGGGCAATGTTCGAGTAGGGGGCGTCAAACATCCAGAAAATCTTCCCCTCGGCGGTAAACCGTTGCAGGGGGGAAATGAGGGCGACGATAAAGCCAAAAACGACGAGGGCCCGCAGGAAAACCCGCAGCACCGGCGGATCACGAAAAGTCTGAATGGCGCTGAAAACGATTGCCGCGGCCACAGCCCAATAGACAAAAGACTGAGCCGTTCGCCACCCATAGACAGTCCAGCCCAGGCCCAGTTGCATTAACGGCCACAATGCGGCAGTGAGGATCAGCCACAGCGCGGGATTTGTACGCAATTCATGCCGCGGCGAGAGGGCCCGCACCAGCCAAATCACGGCCAGACACATGGCGAAAATCGCCGGTATCGCAATTGCCCAGTACGCCGGTTGCCACATGAGGGCTACCGCTGTTATCGCGATTGCCAGAAGCGCAACAGCCGAAACCTTTCTCATGGGATACCTGCTGCTCTCATCGGCTCCCCGGCCGCACCGGCTGAGATTACATGGCGCAACTGCAGCGTTCCCTTCCACCGGATGGTTTCGGACGCTCGCCTGTACTCCAACCGGAGCCGGTCGATCCCGCTGTGATCTGAGGTGAATGCGAACTTGCCTGTCTGCCAGGCGGTCCCGCCCAGAGTCGCGGACGCGGCGACCGGCAGCGGTCCCGAAGGCGGGTCAACAGCGCCTTTTTCGACGGCCCACCGCAGCCCTGAGTCACCAGTCGCTCCATCCAGTTGGTATTGCCAGGAAATCGAGTACGATTTCCCGGCGGTCACCGGGATTCTTTGCTCTATTAACACCATGGATTCCGGCTGTTTTCCGTTTAATTCGACGGATTCCCCACCCGCATAGCTGTGGCTGATGGCAACTCCATCGGCCGCGCCAGGTCTCCAGTCAAAGCCGCGATGAATATTGCTTTCAAAGTCGCCGTTCGTAACGATGTTGCCCTCCCCCGGCGACAGGGGAGAAAACGGAACCAAATGCCGGGAACACAATGCATTCCACACGGCGATCGTTGTTGAGTCGTTCTTTCCTGTTTGCTGCTCAACGTAACCGAGCAGGAGATTGAGATCGTCCGGCTCCGCCTCCGCGGCAACCGCGGACGCGATGTCTTCCGCTTGCGTGAGCCGCCCGGTAGTCATAAGAAATGACAGTAATTCCACCAATGGCCGATGCCCAGACGGCAGCAATGCCCTTGTAGCCGGCACATTGTCATCCACCGCGAAACAAAGGCGAAAAATTTCCCGGCGATCCGTATACGCCGTTTGGAGCGCGGCCCGGGCAGCCTTCCAGAATTCCGGAAGATTCTGCCGACGAAAATAGTAATTCATCAGGGCTGCACGGGGAGCGAAGCCGGTATCGACGTGAACAGCCTGCCGCAGAAATCGTTCCGAATCGTCCAGTTTTTTCTCCACTTCGGCGCGAAAGGCTCTTCGAATCCAAAAGCGGGATTCCCTGGGACTGACCTCAGTCGCCTTGGCAAGTTCGCCGTCTGGATCGAGTCCGGCTCCCTCCATATGTTCGGCGAGGAGGGCGTGGTAATCCGCATTGCCAGGTACCAGAAGTACTGCGGCTTTCAACGACGCTATATTGTTCTGACGAAAGAGGCTATCGCCCCGGGCGAAGATAGCTGAAAAGTAAATTGTGAAACCCGCACCAGCAAGCGTGAGAAGGATCACGATTCGTCTGACGGTTAACATTAAAAGTATTCAGTTGCTTGCGTTTACGCGCAGATTTCCCTTACTATAGCATCTAGGCCGACCTACGGAGGTTGAGGAAAAAACATATGCCGAAAAAGATGGCAGTAGCGGTTACGGCACTCATGGCAGCTGGCGCGATTTGCTTAAGCGCTGCGCCCACTGGCGTAATCGGAATGATATCAGCGGGATCGGGCCAATCGGGCATCACAATTGATGGTGCTCGGGTTTCCGGTAACGCAACGGTTTTCGATGGATCGGTGATTTCATCATCGAGTTATTCGCGGATGCAATTGAACTCCGGCGCTCGTGTTGATCTCGCCACTGGCTCCGAAGCCCGTGTTTTTTCGAACCACATGGCGCTCGAGAGTGGAATGAGCGAAGTTCAGAGCGCATCCGGTTTTTCAATCGACGCGCGGAATTTCAGAATCCAGCCGGCGGAAGCGAACTCGATTGCTCGAGTTCAGCTGGAGCCGGATCAAAAAGTTTCAGTAACGGCGGTAAGCGCTCCGGTGAATGTGTGGAATCGTGAGGGCTTGCTGGTGGCGCGGGTGATGCCGGCGGCGCCGATGGCGTTTCTTCCGCAGGCGGCTGCCTCTTCGTCCAGTTACACTGGATGCGTCGTGAATAAGTCGAAGGCGCCTCTCCTGGTGGATGACAAGAGTGGTGACCAAGTCGCGCTTGGGTCGACCGCAAAGACAGTGGATTTCCGGAAGTTTATCGGCAAGCATGCTTCAGTCACGGGTAGCGTGAGTGCATCGAAAGTCTTTGAGGTGAGTTCGATCAGTGCAGCCTCCGGCGGCGATTGCTCAGCCGTGGCTGCCCGCGTTGGCGCGACGATGTCGGCGGCTGGTATTGCAGCTGGCGGTGCGGCGGCTGGCGCTGGTGCTGGTGCGGCGGCCGGGGCTGCTGCTGGAGCGGCTGCGGGTGCAGCTGGCGCAGCGGGCGGAATCAGCGCCGTGGCAATCGGTGGTATTGTTACTGCGGCGGTAGGGGGCTCGATAGCTGCAGCGGCGGCAGTAAGCACCAGCAGCCCGTAGTTCCTGGGACTCAGCAAGCAATTCAAAAGGCTCCGGTTCTTCCGGAGCCTTTTTTATTTTCGTTGTTTGTTATTTACGCCGGCTACATTCGGCGGCGTTACAATATAGCTGGCGGCCGTGTAAGCCGCTTCTATTCCCTCCCCCACGTCTGGCGGACAATTTCCTCGTCGGCAAATTCCGTTTCTACATTTCATTCTGGAAGGCTGGACGTGACATCGAATTGTCTGGAGTCAACCTCGCTGTGGACAGCGGGGCTTGCGATGCTCGGTAACCGTGAAGTACAGACTCTCATCCGAGGCAATTTTGTTTGCTTTCCCGCGCAGGCCCCCATTTTCGGAGAGCGGCCGCGCAGGGATCTTCAATGGAGGCTGGCGGTACTGTACTTCGTTCAGGGCTGGTCAACACGAGTGATTGCGGAGCGCTATGGACTCCGGCGCGAACGCTGTGGACAGATTATCTCCGATTGGAGGATTCGCGCGATCGCGCTCGGTTACATCCAGGACGTCACGCCGGAAGGTACTGATCTCATGCGGCTGGCCCAAACCTGCAGTGGCACGGAGCGAATGCGTCTGTCTCAGGCAGCGACCGGCGTACCGTCAAACAGTACAATGCCGCGCACGTCGTTCGCGATCTCGGCGGTAGTCAGGCAACCGTCGATTCTGCGATAGTTCCCATCGCGGCGGCGCTGGTAGTAGTCGAGGACAGGAAGCGTTGCAGCCTCGTAAGCAGCCAGGCGTTTCAGAATAACTTCCTGGTTGTCGTCGGCCCGTTCCATCAGCGCAGCACCATCAGCATCACAGCGCGTGAGAGAGTCTGACGCCACGCTGTAAATTGCGCCGCATAATGCGCATTGCCGACGCCGCGAAAGACGCTGCACGAGGATTTCATTGGGCACATCCAGATGCAGCACCAGAGGCGGGTGGATTCCGAGCGCATCCAGAACGCGGCTGAGCTTTTTCGCCTGTGCGACAGTTCTGGGGAATCCGTCCAGGATCAAACTTCCCGAAGTGCGCTCCATGACCCGAATACGCGAGACAACGGCGTCGCATACGGTGACGTCGTCAACCAGGCCGCCCGCAGCCATGATCTCGCGAAGCTGCATTCCCTCCGGCGTGGATCCCCGCGCGGCCTCACGTAAAATGTCTCCGGTCGAAATAGAGGAAATACCCGTCGCGTTTGCCAGTAGTGAACTTTGAGTGCCCTTGCCGCAGCCGGGAGCACCCATAAAAAGGATGATTCTGCCGGAAGGTATTCGCGGGGGCTGCTGCACGGAAACACAGGTCTGCGATCGCAATTCCATCCAGCTTCAGTACAGCGGAAAGTCGGGTAGCAATTCAATCCATGCGCGCGTGCCGGGACTACCCGTCCGGATTGGACTATGATTTGGTACGATGGGTCCCACAGTGGTTTTAGGTAACTCAACTGATCTTCTCGCGGACTTGCGCGAAGACCTCGGTCAGCGTCAGATTGGGCGCGGAATGGCGCGCCTTGACGAGTTATGGTCCAGGTCGGGCCAGCTGGACCCGCTTGATCCCAACTCGGCCCCGCTTCTTTGTTACGTGGCCCAGTGGGTCGACGCGGGGTGGCGCGACGTGGACGTGGTTCAAAACGGTCTGGGTGGTTTTCCCAAGGGCCGCCGGGGCTCGCTCCGTTTGACGGATTATCTCCACATCCTGATGGCGGAGGGGATGGTCTGGGTCAATGAGGAACGGGTCGATCGGGCGCTCGAAAACTTCACGCGGGTGCTGTCCATCTGGCATGAGGTACCCGATCCGCAGCTGGTTTCGCTGGCGCACTACTGGTCGGCGCGCTGCCATCGCAAGAACGGTGAATACGATGCGGCGCTGACGCATACATCGGAGGGCTACCGCCTGGCGATGGAAGCCGGGATGAAGCCGATGGCGGCGGGGATGCAGGTGGCGGAGAGCTGGCTGGTGTTCCAGAAGGGGCGAACGCGAGACGCCCTCAAGTTGCTTTCTGAAGCCGATGCCGTGCTTTCCACAACCGACGATTACATCACTCGCGGCAATATTCAGTCGAGTTTTGGCCGGATGTACCGGCGCGAAGGACGATACGATCTCGGGATCCGGCATTTTGCGATCGCGATCGAGGAATATACAAAGCGGGATGCGGAGCATCGCAACCTGGCGCGCGCGCTGGCCAACATGGGGTATGTGGAGCGGCTGATGGCGCTGCAGCATCGGAAACGGATCGATGCGGATGCCGCACAGCGCCGCCGCAGCGAGCCCGATCTCCGGCGCGATTACGAAATGCTGCGCGGCCGGGCGCTCGCGCATCTGGACCGGGCGTCGGAAATCTACCGCATTCATTCGAATCATCGTGGCGCAGGCACGGTCTGCGTGAACCGCGGCCATCTGCACCTCGATAGTGGCGACCTCGCGAGGGCGGATGATGAGGCGCGCGAGGCCTATAAGCTCGGAGAAGAAAAGAAAGACTACATCCTGATGGCGCGCGCCCGACTGCTCGAGTGCATGGTGGAGAATACCAAACTCGAGGAGGAGATAGAGGATCCCGCATGGGTCGCTCATCTCGCACTGAATGCGGCGACCGAGGCGGTGGATCTCTCTCTCCACACGGAAAACCGGCGTCTGCAGGCGCGGGCTCTGATCTGGCAGGGACTAACGCTGTGCAATACGTCTGGCGGGAGCGCCGGGAGCGCGGTCGGTTTTCTCGATGCGGCGCGCGATCTTTGCGACCGCGCGGGAGCGCTGCTGAAGAACGAGGTGCAGGATCATATCTGGGAAGATCTGCAGGTGCTGAAGAATCGCGTGGTGAGCGGGGGGAATCCGGACGCGCGGCTGCAGGCGTGGTCTCAGGGTGTGGTAGGAGATCGAAGTTTTCAGCAGCTCACCGAGGATTTCGCCGATCTTGTTATTCCGAAAGTTTGGGAGCACGAAGGGCGTAAAGTGGCTCGCGTGGCGCGGCGGCTGGCGATTTCTCCGAAGAAGGTCCGGCGGGTTCTCGCGCGGCTCGGGCTGCACGGCGGACAGTAAACGCCCGTTCGCTATAGTTGAACTTCAGCATGTCCAGGAGTAACAAACAGACGATCGCGCTGGCGATCCTTGGGGTGGTGTTTGCCGTGATCCTCGTGACGGGGCTGGCCGGCAGCGCGGCTCGCGGAAAGTATGTCGCGATTCCCATTGCATTTCTGGTACTGGCGTTCACGGTGACGGCCATCTGGGTCAGCATCTGGTTCAATCAACGCCGAATTCACAATCTCTTCCGGCAATCGACGCCGGACAGGCTGATCGAGCATTATCACGCATCGTTGCTGCGGGCGCAGGCGCGCAGGATTCCGAACGCGGACGCCGCCGCGGCGGATCTCGCGGCGCTGGCGGCGACGGTTTATGGGCAGTACGACCGGGCTCGCGAGGAACTGGAGAAGGCGAACTGGAGCCAGGCCTCAACTCTCTACCGGGCACGCCGGCTGGATATGCTCGCGCTGATTGCGTTACTGGAGGAGCGGGACAATGCGGCCGCGGCTCGTCTGGCGCATGAAGCGCGGAGCATGGAATCGGCTCCGACGCCTTTGCGAGATGCGGTGCTGATTGCGGGCGGCGAGGGGGACGAGGAGTCCCTGAAACGCGCTCAGCAGGTAGCGGGCCGGGGGGCCGGGGCGCTTGCCGGGCTCAGCGCCTGGGCACTCTCGTTATATTGCGACCGTAACGGCCAATCCACGGAAGCCCAGCGTTACAGAGAACGCGCGAAACAAGCCACGCCCCATCTGAGCGCTTTGACGGTTGCCTGATCGCCGCTTTCGCGGGCACGAGGCAGGGACACTGACAGATCGGGCACTTCCACGTCTACAATAATCATATGAAAAGCAGGTATTTGGTTCCCGCAATCGCCGTGAGCGTGTTTGGGCAACAGACGGCTCCGGTCTCCGTGAAGGCGGAGAAGGCGGTTCGTGCGCGGGCGGAACAGTTCTACCAGTTCGAGTTAGACAAGCATTTTCGGCAGATCGAAGAGGCGCTGGTCGCCAATGACTCGAAAGATATCTATTACAATTCCAACAGACCCAATATCAAAGGCTTCAGAATTGTGTCGGTCGTGTTAACGGACAACAATACGCGCGCCAGCGTGACAGCGCAGGTCAAAACCGAGGTCATGTTTCCAGGAACGATGGGACCTCAGGCTATGGAACTTCCCGCCATCACTAAATGGAAACTGGAGAAGGGACAGTGGTATTGGTATGTAGCGCCCAAAGATCCTATTGATACCCCATTCGGCAAGGTCACTCCAAGTGCAGATGGCACAGCTGCGAGCAGGAATCAGGCGCTAATGAAGATTCCCGATGTTAGTTCGCTTAAGGCACTGGTGACGATCAGCAGCCAGACCGTGGCTTTGACACAGAGTGCACCGATTCAGAGCGTGACTATTTCCAATGGCATGGCAGGTCCGATTGAGATTAGGATATCCGAGGACAAGATCGAGGGCGTGACAGTGGAAGCAGAAAAGAGTCAGATCAACGCGAACGAAAAGGGAGCACTGGGTTTTAAGCTGACCGGTAAGACGAAGGTATCGGGTGTGGTGAAGGTTACGTGCTCACCGCTTGGCCAGGAGTTCGATATCCGAGTCACTGCCAATTGAGGGTCGGCATCCGGGGATTAGGAAATATCGGCTGAGGTTGGGAATATTTGACTATCGAGGATCGCTGACGCAAAAAAAGGTGGAGGCCGAAGCCCCCACCTTTTCGATTCAGGCTGTGAAGCGGCTTAGTTACCCAGACCGCCTTCTGTAGCGCTGCGGCTATTGGACGTAACGAGGGCGAGATAGCCCTGCGCGATTCCGGCAGGAGTTCCCGCGCCGTCCGGAGCCACGAGGAAGGCATATCCATGGGCATCGAGGAACGTGCAGTTGGCGATAACATAGCCAGTGAAGTCCGCCGCACCCGACATCGCGGTCAGCGTGTTCGCATACACCGGCGCAGCACCCGAAGTCGCGTCAAAGGCACCGATGGGTGTTGGCGTGACGAAGGCAGCGGGCTGCGTTGCCGCGTCGCCGTAGAAGTTCAGCGTGCAGGAACCGGTAGTAGCAGTGGCCGAGTTCGTGCCGGGCGCATCGCCCTTCAGGTTGTCCGTGGTCGTGTTGGCGATTGCGATACCCGTCTCAAACCCAACCTTGTTGGTGACATAGGGGAAGAGGAGAGTCGTGTTGCAGGGAGTAATCGTCAACGTGTTGGTCGGCGTGACCGACGACACAGCAAAGGTCGGGATCGTAGCCTGGGGGCCCGTAACCGCGCCGGACGGCGAGTAAGAGACGAGAGCCGTCATAGCCGTCGTCTGCACAGGGGCTGCGTTCTTAGCAACCTGGATAAAGACCTGCAACGGGTAGGTATTGCCGGATGTCGAGTTGGCAACAGTAACAGCATAGGTGGCTGTGACCATACCATTCGCCGGGCTAAATCCGTAAACACCGCCCGCAAGTCCGACGAGCGCAGAGGGCGAAGTCAGCGCCTGCGCAGCTGCATTATTGATCTGAAGCGTCAACATGGTGTTGCCCGCGACCACGGAAGTCGGCAGATAGACGGTCGCCGCCGACGGAATGTTGGCAAGCGCTACCTGAAGCTGCGTAGCTTGAGTCGCCACACCCGTTGTCGCCGCAAGGTTGCTGGCGTCGGAAATTACAAGACCGCTCTCTTCATCCTTTGTCTTAAAGGCGCCAGAAAACAGCTCTTTGATGTTCAACGTAAACGCCGGAAGCTGATTGTTACCGAGGGGCTCACCAGCGCAGGTGGTAAAGCTGGAGGTCGTGCTGTCGTAGTACTTCACCTGGTTGCTGCCGTTAGTTAAAAGCGAGGTCGACAGGCTGGGCAGAACGTAAGCAACATTTTCCGAGCCGCCAGGAACGTTCGCGCTCACGCTGCCGTTCTGCGAATACGAGATCAGCATCGTCGCGGTGACCTGAGGATTACTTTGAGCCGAAGCATTCACGCGGATGTTATATACAGTCGCGGTAAATGCAGTGCCCGGGAAGGTTACATTGCTAAATGAGACTGACGAGCCCGAGACAGTTCCGGGATAATAGTTGTGCGTTTCCCCCGCGAGAATATCCAGAACCACATCGCTGTTACCACCCGTCACAGTGACGGACTTGCTGGTGATGGGGGCCGATACGGTGACGTACACGGCACCGCCGTTGCTTTCGGTGTCGTTCGTGCAGCCCACCATGCTCGGAGGAGCAATGAGTTCGGTTTCGCCTTCGGCGCGGATTGTGGGATCGGACGACGTTCCAGTTGTACAGCCAGTAATATTCTGGCCATACGAAAGCCCAGCAAACGCAATAGCGAGCGCGCTGAAGCCTAAAAGCCTTGTTTTAAATTCTGACATTTCTTCTCCTGATGAGTTTTGTTTCTGATGTTCCTGAATCGGCTGAAGTTCCTGCCACCTGAGCCTCAACTGCAAAAATCTACTACAAACCTTTGGAACTTCTCCGTATCGGGCGGAGGTAGAGCTCGCCGGCCTTCCTGAAGCGGTTGGCCAAGGACTACAACCTGATGGTGTGGGTTTATTTTTGACTACTTTACCCACTACCAGAAAGTAAGAATGCAGAATCGAAGTAAAGATCTTTTTATCACATCACGGCCTGATCAGTCAAGCCGCTAAATTAACCCGTCCCAACGCTTACCCAACGACTATAGAACTTTCCCGCGCTCCGATGCAAGAGTATTTGTTCTACACGAGTAAAATTTCATCGAATATTCAGTAAATACAGCCGAGGCGACCTGCGAAAGCACCAGCTGAATTCAGGCCTAACCGAATCGCGGCACTACCGGAAGGAAATATTCCCTTAACCAACCTTTAAATACGCCCTACCAGTCGGAATAGGGAGTACCTTCCTGACTGTTTTTGGAAGATTCGCTGCGGATATCGAACAGGCCCGGTTCGCTCGAGTCGACGCTCTGGCTCGCATCCTCCTGGATCTCGCGCCATTCGTTATTACCCGTAATCGGATCTTTGGGTATCTCCCGGAGATACCCCTCTGTCACGAGATCCTGCAGCGTTTGCGGGGCCTTTTGCTTGTCGTAGGAATACTCGTCGATCGCGTTGCGGATCGCTGAGAGGTTGCTGTGCAGCACTGTCTCTTTCGCGCGGACGATCGACTTCTGATAGAAGGGAACCGCGACCGAAATCAGAATAATGATCACGGCCATCACGATCATCAGTTCGATGAGCGTGAAGCCCGCGCGGCGGCTACCACTGTGAATAGGGCGTTCCATCGGCGGCCTTGTCGAGAGTTTTCGAATACACGTTAAACACATTCTGTCCGCCCCAGCCGGTGCTGTCAGGGTCATCCTGCATGCTGTGCATGCCCCATTCATAGGAATTCGTCATGGGATCGAGCGGAATGCGGCGCAGAAACTTCACCTTTACATCCGCCGTTGCGCCCGCTCCTTTCACGCCATCGACGAGCGACTGGAGCGTCTTTGGATAGTTGAACGTATCCACGCCTTCCTGTGGACCGAGCTTGTTCGCATCCGCCATGTCCTTATACTTGTCGATCGCGCGACGCATATCTTCGAGAGCGATCCGTAAATTGCGTTCCTTTTCACGCCGGACACGCGAACGCGCGAGCGGAACCGCCATCGACGTCAACGTCAGCAGAATCGTAAACGCTACGATCAGCTCAATCAGCGTCATGCCGCGCCGCGAATCCCGGCGGTCGCCCATCCCTTTCACCTTACCGGTCACCGCCTGCCCGCCCGGGTGGCGCGGTAATCGGTGGGGCTGTCGCCGGTGGCGCGGTGGCTGGTGGCGCGGTGATCCGCGGCATTACTTCAGGCGGCGCCATCAAGGGAGGCACAGTAGCCGGAGGCGTGGCTATTCGCGGAGCAGTTGCAGGCGGAGCGGTCACCGGCGGAGCAGAGGCGGGCGCCACCGTTGCAGGCGGCGTGCCTGGATTCGCTGGCTGAGCCGGCCCCGCGGAAGGAGGAACGACCAGACCCGGCCGCTCCGTGGCTGGAGCCGCAGCGGAATCGGCCCCCAACTCCTGGTTGAGCTTCGTATTGTCATAGCTGACCCGGATCTGACCCGACGTCCCCGACGCCACGCCCTTCAGATTCGACGCCGTAATCTCCGGCCCGCGGATGATATGCGGGATCAGCGCGATCACGAGTTCCGTTCTGTTCTTCTCCGTATCTTCGCCGCCAAAGAGGCGGCCCAACACCGGAATCTTCGCTAAACCCGGCAATCCTGTAATGCTTTTGCGGTTCGTATCCTGAATGATCCCGCCGATGAGGTTCACTTCGCCTTCACGGAGGCGGATCTGCGCGGTGACCTTGTTATCCGCGACTTCGGGCTGCGAAACGCCGCCGACGTCAATGCGGTCGAGCACCTGAGATACGTCGAGATCCACGGTCAGCGAGACCTCGCTATTGTCATGCACTTGCGGCGTGATTTCCATCGTCACGCCCACATCCATGAACGTGAACTGCGTGTTCGCGGCCGGCAGCGAGCCTACCGCGCCCACAGCCGACTGGAACGATCCCGTTGCAATCGGAATTTTTTCGCCGATTTTAATGGACGATTTTGCGTTATGAGTAGCGCGAATCTGCGGCGCCTGGAGCACGCGTGTGGTGGAATCGCTCAGCATCGCTTCAAAGGTCGCGCCCGGCAGATTCGTAATCGAATAATCGGACGTGGAAATGTGACCCAACTGCGAAAGCGGAATCGGCGATGGCGCTGTAGTATTTCCGCCGTTGTCGGTAATCGCC
>DASYCD010000100.1:0-3706 GCA_036500405.1 Bryobacteraceae bacterium | reverse complement strand
GCTTGCGTTGGTGAAGACGGCGCCTTTCGTTAGCAGGCGATCGAAGCCGGCGTGATAATCGGAGCGAAACCGCTCCAGATAGTCGTAGCGGAACTGGTCGGCCAGCAGCGCGACCACAAGCTTCGGACGGCTGGCGGCGCGGACTGCCGCAGCCCAGGACCCGGCGGCGACGCATACTACTGCGAATGAGATCAGGCAGCGTTTCATCGTTTTGAAACATTCAGGATACGCCCAAACATCCGCTGCGGCTGATATCATGGCCCTTCTCTCCAACGTTGCGCCTTCTCTACTCCCTCACCATCGCCTGCAGTTCGTTTCTTTTGTTCGTTCTGCAGCCTATCGCCGCCAAGACCCTGCTGCCGCGCTATGGCGGATCCGCCGGCGTCTGGGTGGCGAGCATGCTGTTCTTTCAACTCCTGCTGCTGGCCGGGTACGCCTATTCATATGTAATCTCGATCTCGCTCGGCAGGCGCGCGCAAGGCGTTGTGCACGGCATTCTGGTGCTCGCCGGACTCGCCACCATAACGATGCGGTTCCGCATGTGGGAGACTGCGAGCCCCGCGTCTTCGATTCTGGGGACGCTTCTGCTCTCGATCGGACTGCCCTACTTTCTGCTCTCGGCGACGAGTCCCCTGCTGCAATCCTGGTTTGGCGGCTCGAGTCCCGCGCCGTTTCCCTGGTGGCTTTTCGCGCTCTCGAATGCCGCGTCGCTCGCTGCATTGTTGGCATATCCGGTCGTGATTGAGCCTTCGCTCGCGCAGAGTTCGCAGCTTCTGCTCTGGTGGATCGGCTACGGGATCTTCGCCCTGCTCATCCTCGCGGCGGCAGCGACTACACACGGTTCGGAAACGACCCAGGCTTCCGGCCAGGATTCCGGCAGCCCGCTGATCAGGGTCGCGCTCGCCGCCTGCGCCTCCGCGCTCTGGATGTCGGTCGCAAATCACCTGAGCCAGGAAGTCGCTCCGGTGCCATTTCTCTGGGTGCTGCCGCTGAGCGTCTATCTGCTGAGCTTCATCCTGTGCTTCGAAGGACGCGGCTGGTATCGGCCCGCCCTGTTTAAAGCGCTGCTGCCGATCGCGTGGGTCGCCGCGGCATACCGGCTCTCCAACGCGGGCACGGGCGCCCTGGTCAGCGAGATCGCCATCTTCACTGCCGCGCTTTTCGTCTGGTGCATGTTCTGCCACGGCGAAATCGCTCGGACGAAGCCGGAATCCGGGGCGCCGCTGTTCTATCTGACGATCGCGGCGGGCGGCGCTCTCGGCGCACTTCTCGTCGGCCTTGTGGCGCCAGCAATCCTGACCACTTTTATCGAATTGCCGATCGCGATCGTGGCTTCCGTCGTGCTCGCCCTATATCTGCTCTACGGCGTTCGGGCGAAAGCGCGATTACTCCGTCTCGCCGCAATCGCCATCGCCGCGTTCATTGTGGCATCGCGATTCCAGGGAGGCACAGGCACAATCCTCCGCGAACGGAATTTCTACGGCGCACTACAGGTCACTGACACCGATGGCGTCCGCACTCTATTTAACGGCAAAACGCGCCACGGTATCGAATTCCTGGCCGCGGATAAGCTCACGCTCCCTACCGCCTATTACGGACCGCACACCGGCGCCGGCCAAATTCTCGCAGCGCGCCCGGTGCCCGGCCACATCGGACTCGTGGGGCTTGGCGTCGGCGCCCTCGCGTCATACGGCCGCCCCGGCGACACGTTTCGCTTCTACGAAATCAATCCCGCCGTGATCGACGTCGCGTCCCACGATTTCCACTTCCTCGAAAAATCGCAGGCGAAAATCGAACTGATCCAGGGTGATGGCCGCCTCGCGCTCGAACGCGAACGCGACGCCAGCTTCGACTATCTCGTGCTCGACGCATTCTCTGGCGATTCCATCCCCGTCCACCTGCTCACCCGTGAGGCTTTCCGTACCTACTTCCGCATCCTCCGTCCCGAGGGCGAAATCGCCATCCACATTACCAATCGATTTCTGGATCTCGCGCCCGTCGTGCGCGCCGTTGCCGCAAGTCTGGGACGCCAGGTAATCGAAGTTCGCAGCGAAGCCGACCCGGACCAGCAGGTCCTCGCCGCCGACTGGATGCTGGTCTCCGCCCGTGATACAGGCGAGACACCGAGCCATCGCACAAAAGTCTGGACCGATGACTACAGCAATCTTTTCGAAGTCCTGAAGTAGGGCTCAGCCCAGCAATTCCATCAGGCGCTGGCGCACTTTTTCCGCAATGGCGGAATCGGGGCAAATGACGAGCACGGTGTCATCGCCCGCAATCGTGCCGACAACGTCCGCCCATTCCGCATTGTCGAGAGCGACGGCTACGGAACTCGCATGCGCCGGAGCCGTCCGCAGCACAATCTGATTCTGCGCGATCCGCACGTCGCGAATATATTCGCTCGCAATAGAGGAAAACTCATCCGCGCGTTCGCGTTTTGGCAGCGCCTGGTAGCCGTCCGTCGTCTTGACCAACCCCATCTCGCGGATGTCGCGCGAGAGTGTCACCTGCGTCGCTTCCACGCCGCGTTCCTTGAGCGCTCGCGCAAGATCTTCCTGCGTGAAGATACCGGCCGAGCCGATCAACTTCAGAATCTGGCCCTGCCGGTAACTCTTCGTCATATCACTTCAGTTCCGCGAGACGCGAACGCGCGGCCGTCAGCGCAGCCGCGACTGCGCCGGGTCCGGTCCCACCCGCGATTTCGCGCGTCTTCATGCCTTCGCGCGGATCGAGCAGACGCGCCACATCCGCCGTGAATTCGGGCGCGAACGCCGCGAGCGATTCGGCGCTCCAGTCCGCCGGCTTCTTGTTATTGCGCACGCTTTCGAGTACCAGCCGACCAACGATCTGATGCGCCTGATGGAACGCCGTTCCGTTACGCGCCAGCGCTTCGGCGAGATCCGTCGCCACCACCCAGCTTTCCTCTGCGGCGGCGAATGGCACGGCCGGACGCAGGACAACCGATTCCGCCGTCACCGTCGCCATCTCGAGGCACGCATCCACCTGATCGGCGGCTTCGAACAGCGGTTCCTTGTCTTCCTGCATGTCACGGTTGTAGGTCATCGGAAGACCTTTCATCGTGAACAGCAAAGAATTCAGCGCGCCGATCACCCGCCCGGACTTGCCACGAATCAGTTCCAGCGAGTCCGGATTCTTCTTTTGTGGCATCAGGCTCGATCCACTGGTAACGCCGTCGCCCAGTTCCATCCAGGCGAATTCTTCCGAAGAGTAGAGAATCCAGTCTTCCGCCAGCCGGCTCAGATGGATCATAATGACGGACGCAGCGTAGAGATAATCGAGCGCGAAATCGCGGTCGCCCGAAACGTCCATGCTGTTGCGCGTGATGGAATCGAACTCCAGATCGCGCGCGATCGCCTCGCGGTCATGCGGGAAGCCGGAACCGGCCAGCGCGCCGCTGCCAAGCGGCATCACATTCGCGCGGCGCCGCGCTTCGCCGAGCCGTTCGTAATCGCGCGAGAACATCTCGAGATACGCCAGCAGATAATGCGGCCACAGCACAGGCTGCGCGCGTCGCAGATGCGTATAGCCGGGGATCACGGCATCCGGATATTTCTCCGCCAGATCAAGCAGCGCCGCAAGCAGCCCGCGCACCAGCTCGCGCGTCCGGTCGCATTCGCCGCGCAGCCAGATGCGCGTATCGAGCGAGACCTGCTCATTGCGGCTTCGGCCGGTGTGGATCTTATCC
>DASYCD010000099.1:0-11963 GCA_036500405.1 Bryobacteraceae bacterium | reverse complement strand
GAAGTGGTGCAGCATCTGGAGAATCCGCCGGCGATTGTTTTTGTGACAGCGTATGACGAGTATGCGGTGCGGGCTTTCGAGGCGAATGCGATCGATTATCTGCTAAAGCCGGTCCGGCCGGAGCGTTTGGAGCGCGCGCTGGGGCGGGTGCGGGAACGGTTAGGCGCGCCGGACGCGGCGAAGATTCGGGAAGTCGCGCGGGAGCGTGGTGGCCCGCTGCAGAGGATTGCTTCGCGGCGCGGGAAGCGGATTGTGATCGTGCCGGTGCACGACATTGTTCGAATTGAGATTGAAGACAAGCTGGTGTTCGCGGTGACGGCGAGTGACCGGCTGCTGATCGAGAAGACGATTTCCGAGTTGGAAGCCATGCTCGAGCCAGCGGGATTTCTTCGCATCAGCCGTGGGGAACTGGTGAATCTGGAAACGGTGAAAGAGCTGCTGCCGTCGTTTTCGGGAACGTGGCGGGTGAAGCTGGCGAATGGCGAGGAGCGCGATGTGAGCCGCGATCGCGCGAAGCAGTTACGGGAGGCGATGGGCGCATGATTAGTCCGGTGACGAGGCTGGGGCTGCTGGCTGTTACGTGGCTGGTTTGGTTTGCGGCGCTGGTGGAACTGCGGAAATCGCGGCGCAAGAAGGCGGAAAAAGTGGATCCGCGGGCGCGCTGGGGGCTGATGCTGCAAACAGCCGGGTACCTCATCATCTGCACGCATACGCCGCAAGAGTGGGCGCAGGGGATTGCGTTGTGGCGCGCGATTGCGGGGTGCGTTGTGGCGCTGGTTTCGATCGTGATGTTCTGGAATGCGGTGGCGTCGCTCGGGAGCCAGTGGCGATTCGATGCGGGACTGAATCAGGATCATGAGTTGGTGCAGAGCGGGGCTTACCGGATTGTGCGGCATCCGATTTATGCGTCGATGTTCGGGATGCTGTTGTCGATGGCGTTTCTCATCGGGACGACGCCGGGATGGCCGGTCGCGATCGTGCTGTTTATTGTGGGGACGGAAATTCGGGTGCGTGTGGAGGATGGTCTGCTTCGGGAGCGATTCGGGGAGCGGTTTCGAGAGTGGCAGAAATCGACGCCTGCTTACCTGCCGTATGTGCGATTGCTGTTATGATCGGCTGTAAATGGTTTCCCCCGCTATTCACCACGTATTAGTTCCGGCGATCGATCTGGAAGAGTCGCGGCGGTTTTATCGCGACGTGCTGGAGCTGCGCGAGATTGCGCGGCCGAATTTCAAGTTTCCTGGCGCGTGGTTTCAGTTTGGCGGCGGGCAACATCTGCATCTGGCGGTTCGCGAGGAGACGCTGAGCCGCGGGAATCGGCCAGTGGATTCGGCGGATGTGCATTATGCGCTCGGGATGAGCAGCTACACGAAGACGGTGGCGTGGCTGCATTCGAAGGGGTTCAGCGAGGATCTGCCGGCGGAGCATATGCAGAAGATGATTTTGCGGCCGGATTCGATTGTGGGGCGGCCGCAGATTTATATCATCGATCCGGCGCATAATGTGATTGAGTTTATTTGCGATGCGCTCGATTAGGTTTTGGGCCACGGATGGACACAGATGCACACGGATAAGGCGGTGAAGAGTTTCGCTCGCCGAACTGGATGCGTCGATGGGGAATGAAAAGATCGTGGTGGCGGATAGGCAGAATGGAAACCCCATTCCGCTGCGGCTCGTCTGTCCGGATGACACGGTGGGCGCTCGTTCGGTGAAGATGCTGGAAACGCTGGAAGTGGTGGGGTTGAAGAAAATGATTCGTCTGTTTGCCATGCTTTTGGCCGGGTGCGGTTTAGCGATGCCGCAGTCTCCTGTTGTGGTGATGCGCAATCTGAGCCGTCCTGCGGCTGACTTTCAGGTGGGCGATCATTTCGAAATTATCGTATCGGCGGCGCCTCATCAGGCGATCAGTGTTCGAACGGCGAGAATGTCCAAGACGGATTGGGGGCCGGTTATTGCGTCGACGGATGCGAGCGGCCAATGGTCGGCAAAAGGCTCCTTCGAGAAAAAGGACTATGGATCGTGGTCTGAAGTTTGGACCGTGGGCGGCAAAGTCGCGAATCCTGTGGTGAGTTTCGATGTGCGGGCTCCCTGTACAGAGGGCGGGAAGGCTTTCTTGTCTGCCTCCGGACCTAACAGGATGGAGACGTGCGACACCGCGGCCGGTCAACAGCAGTCATTCGTGACACCCTCCGATGGAGATTCGTTTCGGACGCCGGATGGACGGGTGATTCCGGGATCGTCTCGTTCGAACATGACGCCGGAAACGTACCGGATGGGGATCATGGAGTCGATCGTGACGGGGAATGCGCCTGTAGAACCCGGAAAAAGGATGCAGCATGCCGGTGAACTGATCGGCAAGCTGATTGGCGTGAATGAACTGACGGAGGCGGAAACGCGCAAGGTGCTGGGGATTGTTCGGGCTGTCGGCGTTCCCGAAACGGAGAAGACCGCGACGCTGGCGTTATTGAGGCAACTCGCGGCTGGGGCGGAATCGCAGGGCCTGAAGGATGATGTCGCGGGTACGATTGAGTTTGCGCAACGCCAGTAGACGTATCCCGAGGTGGTCCGTCATATTGGCATTGCTCGCGTGGTGTGGGACGTCGTTCGCGCAATTGCCAGCCTCCGGTAGCCTCTCCGATAAAGACCAATCGTTGTTCCGGGCCGAGGTCAACCGGATCGAAAAGTTACTGCGCTCCGCTTCCGATTCGGCGGCCGTCACATACCAGATGGCTCGTACGTGGGCTGCGGCTGGTCAATGGCCCGAGACAATGCAGTGGCTCCAAAAGGTGGTGGACTTCAGGGCCGGATTGGACCCCTCCCGCGATTCCATTTTTGCCCATTTACAAGGCGCGCGCGAGTTTAACGCAATTGTGTCTGCTGTGCGCGAGGCGACTCCACCGGTTTTGCACAGTAATCCGGCATTCGTTGCCGCAGAGGGCGATTTAGTTCCTGAGAATTTGGCCTATGATCCGGAGGGCAGGAACTTTTATCTCGGCAGCATGAGAAAAGGCAAGGTGGTCCGTTGTTCACCGTCCGGGGATTGTGCGCCGTTCACCGGCGGTCTCGGTACTGTGCTCGGCCTCAAAGTCCATGGCACGGGCCTTTGGCTATTGAACAATACGGATCAGGAGTCTGAATTGATCCATTACGATCTTGCTTCGGCTCATGCGATTCGCAAGTATGCCGTGGTGGGCTCCGGCCATAATTTCAACGATCTGGCGATCGCAACCAGCGGCGATGTATACCTGACGGACACACGCGCCGGCGCGGTTTGGCGCCTGGCGAATGGCGCCGGGGCGCTGACACAATTTCCGGGCCGGTTCGAATCCGCGAACGGGATTACGCTCTCGCCGGACGAGAGTCTGCTCTATGTATCGACATTTCCTGATGGAATCACGATGATCGATCTGAAGGCGCACACCGCGGCCCCAATCGCGCGTCCAGCAAGTCTTTGCCTTGCGGCAATCGATGGACTGTACTTTCACGCCGGCGCCCTGATCGCAATCCAGAATGGGTTCATGACGCCGCGCATTGCCCGGTTCAGCCTCAACCGCGATCTGCGGGCTATCGAAAGATTCGAAATTCTGGAGCGGCGGAACCCGTTATTTGAAGGGGTCACCACGGGCGTCATCGCGGGCGATGAATTTTACTATATGGCGAATATCCAGGATGATAAAGAAAGCGGCTTCAATCCGATCAGGGTTTTGAAACTGCAGCTATAGTGGCGCCCTGAAGGATGACTCTGGAACGGTACGGTTGAAGAAGTGGAAGAGCTCTCTTGTTTATCTTACTATTAAGTAGTAAGATAAGCCAACGGCATGTTTCCGGCGTTCCATCATCTCTGGCAGTCATCCTGCTTCGCGCTTGTGGCGGGATTGGTGGCGCTTGTGCTTCGCCGGAATTCGGCGAGAGTGCGTTACTGGGTTTGGCTGAGCGCGTCGCTCAAATTTCTTTTGCCGTTTGCGTTGCTGGTGAGTGTGGGGAATGTGGTTCCGCGAGCGGCTTCGCCTTCGGGGGAAGTCGCGTTTCCGCTTTTTTCAAATACGTTTGTTCAGCTGGTCGAACCGCTTGCGCCGAGTGCCGGGAGCGCGGCTCCGGCACATGCGTCGCTGCCATGGATCACGATCGCCGTCTGGTTTGTGTGGGTGGCTGGGTTCCTGGCGATCGTCATTGCGCGTGGCCTCGCCTGGATGCGCGTTCGGGCATTGTTGCGTGACTCTACTCCGATTGAGCTGCCGATTCCGTTGCGAGCGGTGGTGGCGTCTGGGGCGGGGGAGCCGGCGGTCGTTGGCTTCTGGCGTCCTGTTCTGGTTCTGCCGGCGCGGCTGCTGGAGCGTCTGGATTCGCGGGAACTCGACGCTATTCTGAAGCACGAATTGTGTCACGTGCGCCGGCGGGATAATTTCTTCGCGGGCGTTCATATGGTTGTGGAGGCGATCTTCTGGTTCAATCCGCTGGTGTGGTGGATCGGATCTCGGTTAGTGGAAGAGCGCGAACTGGCATGTGACGCAGAAGTGCTGCGAATGGGGTGCGAGCCGGCCGACTACGTGGAGGGCATCCTGAAGGTCTGCCGGTTTTACAGGGAATCGCCGTTGCCGTGCGTTTCGGGCGTGACGGGTGCGGATGTGAAGAAGCGCCTCCGTGCGATCCTTGCGGGCACGATTGGACAGGAACTGAGTGGCGGAAGAAAGCTGATGCTGGCGGCGATCGCGGCAGTGGCTGTCGCGGCGCCTGTTGTGATCGGTGTGTTGACCGCGCCGTTCATCCGCGCTCAGGTAGCGCCAGTGAATACACCGAAGTTCGACGTGGCTTCGATCAGAAGCTGTCCGGATCCTTCGCAACAGGGTCCGCCTTCCCATATACCCGGCTCTAATTCGTCACCTGGGCGGCTGGCCACCGATTGTGTCCCGTTGCGGCAAATGATTGGGAATGCCTGGAGCAAAGACATGAACGATTACGCGCCGCTCGCGGGAGGTCCGGGATGGACCAACTCAGCGTTTTATGAGATCAACGCAACGGCTGCGGGAAACCCGAGCGTCAAGGCCATAAGCGGGCCGATGTTGCAGGCGCTCCTGGCGGATCGGTTTCAACTGAAGATCCATCGTGAAACGAGAGAAGGTCCGGTGTATTTTCTGACTGCCGCACGAGGGCGGGTGAAGTTGCGCGCCTTCGTCGAAGGCAGTTGCAAGCCCTGGCCGACGCCACCTCCGCCGCAGCTGACCAAAGAATATTGCGGGAGAATGATTTCCGGGCTGAAGCCTGCGGTGGATGCTCAGGGTGTGACACTCGAGGACTTCGCCAGTATGCTGCGCCTGGTAACGGGCCGGCCCGTAATCGACAAAACCGGGGTCACGGGGCGATTCGATATTCACGTCGATTTTTCGCGGGAGGGAACCGAACTGGCCAACATACGGTCGGCCGTGCCGGCTGACCCGGCCGGTCCGCCGTCGATATTTGTTGCGATTCAGGAACAGCTTGGCCTCAAGCTGGAAGCGGGACAGGGACCGGTTGAGACGTTAGTTATCGACCATATTGAGAGGCCGTCCGGGAACTGAAAAGGCCGGGAGAGCAATACGGCCATCCTGGGGTTGATATCAGGACGCGCTACGACGTCGTCGCCACGTCGGCTTTCCCCGATGCGGGCTCAACGAAAATCGAGCGCATTCGCCGGGCAATCGGCGATCAACTGCGGGTCAGCATCACAGTCGAAATGCGGTCCATGGATATCTGGATCCTGACATCCCCGGCCAGGCCGGCCGCGTACTCGCCGGCGTATGGAGCGCGGGCGGGTTCATATTCAATTAAAGGTGAGTTCGATCCAGCTCTTGCCGCGGTACTAAGGACTCCGGAAGGAATGGAGGAGTGGTTCCGGTGTAACGTCAGAGCCTGCTCGGAGGATCAGTTTGTCCAGGGGCTTCGTGAGGAATTCGGCATCGCGGCGTCGCGGTAAATAAAAAGCGGCGCCCGCGTAGTGCGGACGCCGCCAATTATCAGACTTGCTGAGAAGTTATTCCTTCTCTTCGGAAGGTTCTTCGGGTTCGCGGCCTTCCTGCTGGGCCTTGAGCCGTTCTTCCTTGCGCTTCGCGCGTTCCGCGGCGCGCTTCACCAGTTCGGATCCGACCAGTTCGATCATGGCCAGTTCCGCGCCGTCGCCCTTGCGGGGTCCCAGGCGGGTGATGCGTGTGTAGCCGCCGCTGCGCTGGCCGAAACGAGAACCGATCGTATCGAACAGCTTCTTCACCGCGGCCGGCGTCTGGAGAAACGCAGCTGCCTGACGGCGCGTGTGCAGCGAGTCGCGCTTGGCGAGAGTGATCATCTGCTCCACCATGGGCTGGATGGCCTTCGCTTTCGGAACGGTCGTGATGACACGCTCTTCAATGATCACGCTCGTAGCGAGGTTTTTAAAAAGACTGTTGCGCGAACCAATATCGCGCTTCAGTTTTACGTTGCCAAATCGGTGTCTCATCGTCCTGACCTTTATTCGTACGGGGTGTCTTCGGGAATATCTTCCACCACCGAGCCCGGGGGCGGGGGAGGCGGAGCCACCAGATGGCCCGTCGCATCGGGCTTCATGCCGAGGCTGAGGCCCATGCTGTAGAGGATTTCCTTGATTTCGTTAAGAGATTTGCGTCCGAAGTTCTTCGTGCGCAGCATCTCGGATTCAGTTTTCTGCACCAGCTCGTTGATCGTCTGGATGCCGGCGTTCTTGAGGCAGTTGTAAGAGCGGACGGAGAGCTCGAGCTCTTCGACGGAGCGGTTGAGCTGCTCGCTGACGCGATCGCCGCCGCGTTCGGAAACTTCTTCCACCTGATCGGGCAACTCTTCGAAGTTTATGAAGATCGTCATGTGATCTTTCAGCAGCTTCGCGGCGTGGCCGATGGCGTCCTGCGGGGAAATGGCGCCGTTGGTCCAGACTTCAAGCGTGAGCTTGTCGTAGTCGGTCATCTGGCCGAGACGGGCGGCTTCCACGGTGAAGTTCACTTTGCGGACGGGCGAGTGGACGGAGTCGATCGGGATGTAACCGATGGCGAGATCTTCGTCGAAATTCTTATCGGCGCTGACATAGCCGCGGCCGGGCTTGAGGCGCATTTCAATATCGAGCTTGCCGCCTTCGCTCACGGTAGCGATGTGGAGGTGGCGATCGAGGACTTCGACGTCGGCGTCGGTTTCGATGGAGCCGGAGAAGACTTCGCCCGCTGCGTCTGCCCGGAGGCGGACGGTCTTGACGGAGTCACCGATGACTTTGAACGGAACCTGCTTGAGGTTGAGGATGATGTCCGTAGCGTCTTCGACAACGCCGGGGATGGGGCTGAATTCGTGATCAACGCCTTCGATGCGAATGGCGGTGATGGCCGCGCCTTCGATGCTCGAAAGCAGGACACGGCGCAGCGAATTGCCGATCGTGGTGCCGAAGCCCCGCTGGAACGGCTGAGCGGTGAACTGCCCGAAGCGTTCGGTCAGCGTCTCGGTATTGGCTACCAGACGCTTTGGTTTCTGAAAGCTTTTAAACGTCATTTATGATTCACTCCAATAGCGGCGTGGCTTTATCTCAATCCGCACACGCCGGTTTTTACTGCTCCGACAAAAAACTGGTTACTTGCTGTAGAGTTCGACGATCAGCTGTTCGTTGATCGGAATCTGTGTGAGCTCGTCGCGGCGCGGGGTGGAAATAATGCGGCCCTTGAGGTTTTCGCGGTCGACGTCCATCCAGCTGGGGGAGGGAGCGTGGGCCGTGGCGTCACGCGCGGCGAGAATGGTGGCGTTGTTCTTGCTGGCTTCGCGGATCGCGATTTCGTCGCCCGGCTTCACGATGAAGGAGGGGATATTGACCTTGCGGCCGTTGACCTGAATGTGGCCGTGGCCAACGATCTGGCGGCCCTGCGAGCGGCTGGTGGCGAGGCCCATGCGGTAGAGAACGCTGTCGAGGCGGCGTTCGAGGGTACCGAGCAGGTTTTCACCCGTGATGCCTTTCATCTTGACCGCTTTTTCGTAGGTCAGATGGAACTGGGATTCGAGGACGCCGTAGATGCGGCGGACTTTCTGCTTCTCGCGAAGCTGCAGGCCGTAGCCGACGATCTTCTTGATCTTGCGATCCTTGCCGTGCTGGCCAGGAACGAAATTGCGCTTTTCAATCGCGCACTTGGCGGAGTGGCAGCGCTCACCCTTCAGAAACAACTTCATGCCTTCGCGGCGGCAAAGACGGCAAACCGGACCTCTATAACGTGCCAAACGGAATTTCCTTTCACGTGCGGTTTACGATCCCGGTGGATCTTCTTCCCGCTCAAACACTTTTATCAGGATAACAAACTAAAATAATTGGCCACAGATGAACACAGATGCACACAGATAAAACCTTTAAAATCTGTGTTTTCCTGTGTTCATCTGCGGCCCGAAATCAAACTCGGCGCTTTTTAGGCGGGCGGCAGCCGTTGTGGGGGATCGGCGTGGCGTCGCGGATGGTGCGCACTTCGAGACCGGCCGTTGCCAGGGCGCGGACAGCGGATTCGCGTCCGGAGCCGGGGCCGCTGACGCGGACTTCCACGGTCCGGAGACCCACTTCGTTGGCTTTGTTGGCCGCCGTGAGGGCCGCCTGCTGGGCTGCGAACGGCGTGCCCTTGCGGGAGCCGCGGAAGCCGAGCGAGCCGGCGCTCGACCAGGAGACGGTGTTGCCTTCCGGGTCGGCGATCGTGATGATCGTGTTGTTGAACGTCGCCTGGATGTGCACAACGCCGTTGTGAACGACGCGCTTTTCCTTCTTCTTGACGACCTTCTTCCGGGCCGTTTTCGCTGGTGCCTTTGCCATATTAAGTCTTTGTCGCTTTCTTCTTGCCCGCTACGGTGCCCTTACGCGGTCCCTTACGGGTGCGCGCATTGGTGTGGGTACGCTGACCGCGCACCGGGAGGCCGCGGCGGTGGCGCAGGCCTCGATAAGAACCCATTTCGATGTGACGCTTGATGTTCAGCGAAACTTCCTTGCGGAGATCGCCTTCCACCGAGCCTTCGTCTTCGAGGATCTGGCGGACGTGATTGACTTCTTCCTCGGTCAGGTCGCCGATCTTCTTGTTCGGATCGATACCGGTGCGATGGCACAGGCTCTTCGCCCGGGTCCGCCCGATTCCATAAATGTAAGTAAGGCCAATCTCAGCCCGCTTTTTCGGCGGAAGATCGACGCCAGCGATACGTGCCATATTCTCTTATCCTTAACCTTGCCGCTGCTTATGCTTCGGGTTGACGCAAATGATCCGCACCACGCCTTCGCGGTGAACCAGCTTGCACTTCACACAGATTTTTTTAACCGACGCTCGAACCTTCATAAAATTTAGGCCTCTACAACTTCTTCAAAATCCTTGCCCGCGTCGGATCGTGTTCGGCGAACTCAATCTCAACCCGGTCGCCCGGCAGAAGCCGGACCCAATTCCGTTCCGCGGCCCCGGCGCCGTGCGCCAGAACCTTCTGCTTATTCACCAGCTCCAGACGGTACACCAGGCTGGGTAATTCTTCGATCACCGTGGCTTCCACCCGGACTACTGCCGGGTCAGCACCCACGGTCCCTCTTTGGTTACCGCCACGCAGTGCTCGAAGTGGGCTGAGTAAGAGCCGTCCTTCGCCACCGCGGTCCACTTATCCTTCAAAACCTTCGCTTCGGGCCGGCCCGCATTGACCATCGGTTCGATGGCCAGCACCATACCTTCGCGTAACCGCGGATTTTCGTTCCGCTTATCCACGTAATTGGGAACCTGCGGCTCCTCGTGGAGCTGCGTCCCGATGCCGTGGCCGACATATTCACGGACAATCGAAAATCCGTTGCTGACAACGTGATTTTCCACCGTGCCGCAGATATCGAACAACCGGTTGCCTTCGCGAACCTTATCGATCGCGAGTTCCAGCGATTCCTGGGTGACGCGCAGGAGCTTCTTTGCTTCTTCGCTTAACTGCCCGATCCCGACGGTGATCGCCGAATCGCCAAAATAACCGTCTAGCGAAACGCCCGTATCGATCGAGACGATGTCGCCGCTCTTCAGAATGCGCTTGGGGTTCGGCATGCCGTGCACGATCTCGTCATTGACCGAGGTGCAAAGGACATACTTGAAACGCTCGCCCGCCGCCGGAACGTAGTAGCCTTTGAAGGCTGGCTTCGCGCCCGCTTCCTGCATCATCTTCACGGCGGCCACTTCCAGATCCCAGGTGGAAACGCCTTCGACCGCCATTTTGCCAAGAGCCTGCAGAATGTCGTGCACCAGCTTGCCGCTGCGCCGCATCTTCTCCATCTCCGCTCTTGTCTTGATGACGATCATTTCCCAACCGACAAATTCTTCTCGACCAGACCATTCGATTCCAGCGCCTGGCGGATGCCCTCAAAGATTTCCTGAGGACCGCGGTCACTGGCTTTGATCTCAAACAACGGTACGCCCGCCTGCCGGAACGAATCGATCACGGGGCGGGTCAGTGCTTCATATTCTTCGAGCCGGGCACGCACCACTTCCGGCCGATCATCTTCCCGAACCACCAGAACCGCGCCATCGAGATCGCAGATCCCTTCCTGAAGCGGCCGGTTGGAGATGGCGTTGTAAAGGGTGCCGCACTGCGGGCACACGCGTCTCCCGGCCATACGGGAGATAATTACATTGTAATCAACAACGAGATGAATTACCACCTCTGTCATTGCGGTACCGGCCAGAGAGCGGATCAGCTCGGTCGCCTGCTCCGGGGTACGCGGGTAACCATCGAGAATACAACCACTTGCGCAATCGGGCTGGTGGATGCGTTCAAACACGAGGTCGTTCACCAGCCGGTCGGGAACGAGCTGCCCGGCTTTCATACGGGCTGAAATGGCCAGACCGAGCTCGGTACCGCAGCGAACCTGCTCGCGAAGCATGTCGCCGGTGGAGATATGCGGAATTCCGAGCCAGCGGATCAAATATTTCGCCTGGGTACCCTTGCCGGAGCCGGGGGAACCGAACAAAACCATGGCAAGCGCGCGAGTGCGGTCTTCCGGATTACGCACAAGCGGCTTGATTTCCACTTCACGCAAAACCATCAACCTAGCTGCGCCGCCCGCGGATCCGGCCGGCCCGGGGAGTAAAGCCTTCGTAGTGCCGCATGATCAACTGGGCTTCCACCTGGTTGATGGTATCCATGGCCACGCCGACCACGATCAGCAGCGAGGTACCGCCGAAGTAGAACTGCACGTTCATGCCGTCCAGAATCCAGCGGGGGAAATACGTATCGATAAAATTGCCCACGAGCGGCAGGTGATTCAGGTGAATACCGCCGAGCATGACGTCCGGAATCAGGCAGAGGATGGCGAGATAGACCGCGCCCACCAGCGTGATTCGGGTCAGGATCGTGTTCATGTAATCCGACGTGCTGCGGCCAGGGCGAATGCCGGGGATGAAGCCACCGTACTTGCGCATATTGTCGGCCGCTTCGTTCGGATTGAAGATGATCGAAATATAGAAGAAGCAGAAGAAAATAATCAGCGCCACGAACAGAATTACGTAAAGCGGTTCACCGCGGCCGATGGAATAAAGCGTGTTGCTGAGCCAGCTATTGGACTTCACCCAGGGATAGTTCGCGATGGTCTGGGGGAAGGCAAGAATCGAGGACGCGAAGATCACCGGGATGACGCCGCCGGCATTGACCTTGAGTGGCATGTGGGTGGACTGGCCGCCCATCACGCGGCGTCCCACGACGCGCTTGGCGTATTGCACCGGAATGCGGCGTTCGCCCGATTCCACGAGAACGATAAAGCCGACTACGGCGACCATCATGACCAGCACGATGAGGAGTTGCAGGAAGCTCCACGAGTGAGTCACAAAAACGTTTTGATAGAGTCCGCCGATGGCGCTCGGAAGGCCGACCACGATACCGGTGAAGATGATCAGCGACATGCCGTTGCCGATACCGCGTTCGGTGATCTGTTCACCGAGCCACATGATGAACGCGGAACCGGTGGTGAGCGA
>DASYCD010000098.1:0-3070 GCA_036500405.1 Bryobacteraceae bacterium | reverse complement strand
GCCCAGTTTTTCGGAAGGTGAGCGCCGAGCGCGGCCATCGCATTTGGATCGGTGACGATTTCACTCCCGGCGGTCGTGCCAAACCCCGTCAATCCGCCGATCACCACCACCCATCGCCCCGCGCTCTGATCGAGAACCCGGGACAGCAGGATGTAATCCTGGCTGACCTGCCCCAAGGGCATCGACAAATCCAAGGCCCAGTTTCTGGCGGTGGGATTGGCGCTATCCTCGATCCACCGCAGGCCCTCTTCCGATTCTCTGCGGAATCGAAAATGCAAATCGCCGCCGAGCCTCATGACCCAATCGTTGTGGTAGCTCCCGAGAAGAACGGCGGGAGCCGATCGTAAATCCGATAAGCTGGCGTTTAGCGCGGGCCGAACGAAGGCTTCTTTCCCCTTTCGTCGCAGGAACGAACCCAAAGCGGAAGCGGCGTTCATATCCGCCACGGGCACCCGGGGGCGCCGATCCATGAAATCGTGAAATCGCTCCGCCGGATTCACGGGAGCGGACTGAGCAGCGGCGATGTCGGGCGGGGCACTGATATAGACAACGATAGGACCGGGCCCGTTCAGCATCGGGGCCCAGAACTGGTCGATCATGGGCACGGGAGCCAGGATTCGCGGCACAACCCAGGCGGTCAACGCGAGAATCACAATCGCGATTGCCGCAATCAGATATCTGGGATTTAATCCATCCAAAGCCGCGACAGCAGCGCTTCCAAGTTTGCGTTTCTCCGGTTCGGGCTTGGGTTCCTCGGGAACCTGCACGGTTGTTGTAGCTTGGGGCGCCAGTTCAGGCAGGCGGAACTCGGCCACATAGGACCCGCTCGGCACGTCGATACGGAGTTCCTGGTCACGGCCCGGCTCTTTGTAATAAAGGGCTAGCCGCTTGCGGACTTCATTTGCGGCGACGCGCACCGTGGCGTCATTGCTGGTATCGTAGTCCGGACTGCGTCCGAACACTTCCATCCCGATAATTCGCTCTTTGAGGTCTTCGCTGCGCCCATCCAGGCTGCGTTCCGCGATGAATCGCAGCAGACCGCTGTAGCGCTTGCTGTTCCGGAACAGAGGGTCGCGGACCACTCGTTCCACTTGCTCGCGTACGGCCTCCGGCTCCGCGCGGTCGGCGGGTGGTCTGGATTCGTTCCGCCCTTGTGCGTAAATTCCTTGACCAGCCATAGCCTGTCCCGCGGACCGTATTCTAACATGAGGCCAGCGGCGATACAGCCCTGCGACCGGCATCTGTCGCAGCAACGTGAGAAGTTCCTAAGAGAGCAAAGTAGAAAGTTCCTAAAGGAGGATGAGCCAATGAGTGGTGGCGGAAACCGAGGAAGTTTTAAAGATGGGGCAGCGGGAGCGGGACCGGTTGAAGGTCCTGCATGAAGTGGAGCGCGGGCAGCTGCGGCAGCGCGAAGCGGCGGGGCAGTTGCGGATGAGCGAGCGGGGATTCCGCAAGCTGCTGAAGCGGTTTCGGGAGCGCGGCGATGGGGGAGTGATGCATGGATTGCGCGGGAGGGTCTCCGCGCGGCGCATGCCGGCGGGGACAGTGCGGCGGGTGGTGAAGCTGGTGAGTCGCGAGTACGCCGACTTTGGGCCGACGCTGGCGAGCGAGTATCTGGAGCGGGAACACGGAGTGAAGCTGAGCCGCGAGAGTTTACGGCAGCTGCTGATACGAGCCGGAAGCTGGAAAGCGCGGCCGCGGAAACTGAAGCAGGTGCACGTGTGGCGGCCGCGGCGGAGTTGCCGGGGAGAGCTGCTGCAGTGGGACACCAGCATTCATGCGTGGCTGGAGGAGCGGGGAGCGGCGAAGATGTACCTGATTGCGGGGATCGACGATGCGACCAACGAGTTGTTCGCGCGCTTCGTCGAGTCCGATTCGAGCGAGCAGCATATGCGCGTGCTGTGGGCGTATGTGGAACGCCACGGGCGTCCGCAGGCGATCTATACCGATAAGGCGGGATTGTTTCAGCCGGTGCTGGCGCCGGGATGGAAGACGGAGGCTCCCGGAGCGAAGAGCGAAACGCAACTGGGGCGCGCGTTCCGGGAGTTGGGAATGGAGTGGATCGCGGCGCATTCTCCGCAGGCCAAGGGGCGGGTGGAGCGGTGCTTCGGCACGTTGCAGAATCGGCTGGTGAAGGCGCTGCGCAAGGCGCGGATTCGTACGCTCGACGACGCCAATCAGTTTCTGGAACACAGCTTCCTGCCGCAGTGGCAGGAGAAGTTCACCGTGCCCGCGGCCAGCAGCGTGGACGCGCACCGTTCGCTGGGCGCGGTGCAACTGGCGAGCGTTTTAAGTTTTGCCGCATCGCGCCGTGTGGCCAACGACTACACGATTGCCTGGGAGGGCCGGCGCTTACAGATCCCTCGGGAACAGGCGCGCGTGGGGATGCGCGGCGCCTCGATCCGCGTCGAACAACGTCTGGACGGAAGCATGATGGCGTGGGCGGGACCGGTGAGTTTTGCGCTGCAGCCGTGCGAGCCGAGCTCCGCACCGGTGCAAGAAAAAGCTCCGCGTCGGCGACGCCACTTCGTTCCGCCGCCGGGACAAAGCCGCTGGATGCAAGCTTTCCGCATCCGCCGCAACCCACCCGCGGCCGAACCCTCGCTACCTGATTCAACCCACCTCCGGTCGCCCTCCGGGCTCCCTCCGTCGGGCTGAATCAGGAACTTCTTACTTTGCTCAGATTAGGAACTTTCTATTTTGCGTTGACACGCCACGGCGCCACGCCGGCGTCCGGTTTCCCCGCCGGGCTGACTGAAAAAATTTCTATTTTTGGGCGGCAACCAGCCGCGGACCGTTTCACTCCGGTCGCGGTTTGCTGTATTGTCGTACCTATGGTCTGCGTATCCGTGTTCTACCCGAATGCTCCCGGCAAGAAGTTCGATCATGATTACTACGCTCAAAAGCACATGCCCTTCGTTCTGGAGAAGGCGAAAAGCATGGGCATGATCCGCTACGAAATCGAAATCGGCTTATCGGGCGGCGCTCCGGGAACGCCGGCGATCTACGCCAGCACGGGCCGTCTGTATTTCGACAACATCGAAGAGTTCGAAAAGACGATGGCGGCACA
>DASYCD010000097.1:0-6092 GCA_036500405.1 Bryobacteraceae bacterium | reverse complement strand
CGGATCGTACGCTTCGAGGAAACCGCGAATCCCAAACTCACCGCCCGAAATCCCGGTGATGATCTTGTCCTTCACCACAAGCGGCGGGCACGTCAGTTCGTAACCTTCTTTCGTATCGGCAAGCTGGACTTCCCAGAGCTGTTTGCCCGTATGCGCGTCGAGCGCCACCAGCGCAGCGTCCAGCGTTCCCACGAACAGGCGGTTATCGAGGATCGACACGCCACGATTCACGCGGTTGTTCTCATATGGATTGCGCTCCTTCTGCGGACGGTCATAGCGCCACAGCACCTTGCCCGTCTTCGCATCGAGCGCCAGCACCTGCGTCGCCCCCGCATTCGCCGCGCCCACCGGACCGGTCGTGTACATGATTCCATCCACCACAAGCGGCGTCGCCTGAATCTGCCCTTCGCCCGGGATCGGCGCCGTCCATTGCGCCTGCAGGTTTTTCGCATTCGCCGCGGTGATTTCGCTCAGCGCCGAATAATGAGTGCCAGCCAGATCGCCCCAGTAGGTCGTCCAATTCGCCGGCTCTTTCGATGAGTTCAGAATCCGATTCCACGTCAGCACCGCATGCGCAGGATCGGCGGCAGCAGCCGGATCAGCCGACGCCTTCAGATAAGCCGCCACATCGCGAATCTCCGCCGCACTCAGCCGCGTGGCAAAGTCGGACGGCATCAGCGACGTCATATCGATCTTCAGATCCTTCAGCGAAGCGCGATCAAAGGAGCGGAACACGCCAGCCGTATCGACCATCTGGATCGAGAACGAGTCCTGCGACTTGCGCGTACCTTTATAGACGTTGCCGTCGACTGTCGTTGCGGTCACGGTGGCGTGCGCAGCCCCACCGCCGCCGCGTCCACCACGTCCGCCGCGTCCGCGCCCACCGCCACCAGCAGCAGCCGTCGCATTCGGATTTTCGATGAACGCCTGAATCTGATCCGCGCTCAGCGCAGTAAACGTCAGATCCGGACCAACCGGCGTTCCCTTCCCATTGAACTGATGGCACGAAAGACACCCGCCCTTGCCCTCGAACACGGACTTACCGCCCGCCGCATCGCCACCGCCCGCTGACGTTGTGGTTACGGGACTCGCTCCCGCATTCAACGTCCGCATATAACTAACGACCTGCCAGATCTGATCTGTACTGAGTTGTGTAAACGACGGCATCGCCGTGTTGCGAATGCCATTCCGAATATTCAGAAAGATCTCGCCATCTTCCGATCCCCGCTGAAAGTTCGCAAACCCCTGCGCATGGCACCGCTCGCATTGCGCGGCATACAAAGTCTTCCCCGCCGCAATCGCGGGCGCCTGTCCGGCAAACGGATTCTTCGCCGCCTCCGCCCGGTCAGACTGCCCCAAAAGCAGTCCAGCACAACTAATGAGAACGATACACGCGCGCACAAGCATAGATGCTAGTGTACAGCGCCGAACGAAGTTTGTGGGCAGGTTGGAAGCCTGCGGCCAATTGTCAAATCAGCCCTGCACTATTGCAAACACGGGCCCAGCGCGATTCACAATCGCGCGCAGGATGTCATCCTGCCTTACTGCCCTACCTGCCCGCTCTTCGCTTCCTGCAGCGTGATCCCGTTCGCCTCCACCAGCGTTCCGGTAATCGCGTCCAGATTAATCTTCGCGCTCTCGTACGAAACCACGGCCGCCAGTTCCGTGGCCTTTGCGTTCGCCAGATCCCGCTGCACCTGGATCACGTTATAAGAGGTCGATTCCCCCGCCTGGAACTTCTTCTGCTCCCCATCGACAAGCTGCTGCTGCAGCACGGTATTCGCATGCGCCGCCTGATAGCGCACCCGCGCCTGGCGCAAGCCCACCACCGAATTCGTCACATCCACTTCCACCTGATTTCGCGCCCCGCTCGCGCTGAGCTGGTCCTGCCGCAACTGAAGCTGGTCGATCCCGAAATCAGCCTGCGCCTGCCGGTTCCCCAGAGTCATGCTGGCGAACGCCCCAATATTCTCCGTCGGAAAATTGCGCCCAAAGATCTGCCGCAACGCCGTCCCTGTTCCGCCCACAAAATACCCATCCGGCGCCCCATTATGCAGCGGATTCGGCGCGCCCGCCAGACCGGCGTTGGTCGCCGTCGCGAACACCTGCGCTGAAGGAAGTAAACCGTTCCGGGTACCGATCGCCGAGATCTCCGAATTCTTGAGGCTGGCCTCAGTCGATTTCAGATCCGTTCGATTCTCAAACGCCTTCACCACCAGCGCCTTGATGTCGAACGATTCCTCCGCATCCGGAATCGTAATCGTCCCCGTCGGGACAATCGACACGCCTTCGAGCACCGGATCCCCGGTCCCCACCCGGCTGATCAGATCCTTCAACTGAATCTCATCCTGCGCCAGCGCCGTCTGCGAGTTCACCAGCGCCAGCTTACTCTGCGCAAGCTGACTCTTCGAGGTGATCAGATCGAACTGCGCCAGATCGCCGAGATCCACGCGCTTCTGATTGTCGTCCAGAAACTGTTGCGACGTATTGAGGGCATCCTGCTTCGCCGTCACGTCCGAATACGCGTTCGAAAGCGACCAGTACGCGTTCAGCACGCTCGCCACCGTTCGCGCCACCGTACTCCGGAATGCCAGATCCGACATCGCCAGATTGTTGCGGGCCACCACGATATTGCGTTCGTTGACCGCTCTCCCAAAGCCACGCAGCAGATTCTGCTGCACGGAAACCGAAACCGACTGCGCCACCGACGGATTCAGCGCGTTGGTGGGCGCGTTCTCTTTCAGGTAGCTGTCTTTGAAATTGACGCTGGCCGAGCCACCGGTCAGGAAGCCCTGCTGATAAGTCGCCGTGTGATTGCGCGTGGCGTCCACCAGCGCGGATGTCTGGCTCTGCGTGGAATTCGGCTGCGGAGTTGTCCGATGCGAGAATGTCGTCGCTTCCTGGAACGAAGGGTCGAGCGTCTGCACCACCGGTCCAACCTGCGAAATGGTCGCGTTGCCCGCGTTTCCGCCGCCGCCTCCGCCGCCACCGCCACCCACGCCCGCGGCCGCCTGGCTGCCCTGAACGCCCTGCCCGCTCGCAACCGAACCCGCCTGCGAAGACCCGCTTGGCACACCAGGCAGCGCGCCGCCCGCCTGCGAGCGTTCGAGCTGCCATTCGAGCAGCAGGGGCTGATAGCGAGCCACTTCAATATCGATATTGTTTTCGAGCGCCAGCGCCACCGCGTCATGCGGCGAAAGATACAACTTCCCCGCGCGGATAAGACTCGCCAGCCGTGCCGAATTCCCCAGCCGCGCCGGCGGAACCGATGCCTCCATATAAGGACGCTTATAAAGCGGCCCTTCAGGACGAACTGGCGCGATACCGGCCTGCTGCGCGCACACCAACTGCGCGAAACATCCGCTCAGCGCCACAGCTTCTCTAATCTTTTTTAAACCCGCACCACGTGGTTTCCTCAAGGCCGCACCGCCTGCGCCGGAGGATTGGCCGGAATCGCCGAAGGCGCCGCCGAAACCTTACCGCTCATCGCCTCCGTGATCGAGATGTTGTTCACGTCCATCGTGACCCCAAGCGCCTGATCGAACGCGATGCTCGCGTGCGTATAGTTCGCCATCGCCTGCACTTCCTGGCTCTGCGAGTTGGCCAGATCGCGCTGATCCTGCACCACCTGGTAAGGCGTGGAAGCGCCCAGCTCATACTTTTTCTGATCGCCGTCAAACGTTTGCTGCGAAAGCGCCCGCGCTTCCTGAGCGGACGTATATCGCGCCCGCGCCTGCTGCAGACCGATTACGGCGTTCTGCACATCCACCCGCACCTGGTTCATTTGCTTGCGCAGGTTGAGCTCGTTCTGGCGGATTTCGATCTGGCTTGTCACGTAGTCCGATTGCGCCGCGCGATTGCGGAGCGGAATATTCAGCGAAACGCCCGCCGAGTAGTTCGGAAAATTGCGGCGCAGAAGCTGTGCAAGCAGATTCCCGTAGCCACCATCGAAGTAATCCACCCCCGCGGCGCCGCTCGCGGCATCACCGCTCAACCCGTTATTGGTGAGTTCCGCGAATACCTGCAGCGACGGTTTCAACGAGCTCTTCACGCCCGCCAGATTGATGTGGTTGCTCTCCAGATTGATCCGCGCCTGTTCCAGCTCCACACGGTTCTGCAGCGCCGTGTTCACCAGTTCGCCCACGCTGCGCGTATCGTCCTGCGCCGGAACCGTAATCGAATCGAGCGGGACAATGTGGACATCCGCCAGATCCGCGCTCTGAATGCCGGAGCGGCTCAGCGCATTTTTGAGAACAGTCTCCTGCTGCAGCAAATTGGTCTGGGCAATGAGCAGATCCTGCTTCGCAGAGTAAAGCTGCGACTGCGCGCGCGTCACTTCGATCTCGGCCAGCGTCCCAATCCGCACCTGCTCCTGATTGTTCTTCAGTAGCTGGTCCGCGGTGTCAACCGCCTGCTGGCGCGACTTCACTTCCTCGTTAAAACTGACCAGATCCCAATAAAGATTCAGAACCGACGATACCGTCGTAATCACCTGCTGCTTAAACTGCAGATCCGTGACCTTCAGATTATTCTTCTGCACCCGGATATTGCGCGTATTCACCGCGGTTCCGAAACCGTTCAGCAGGTTCTGCGTCACCGTCAGGTCCACATCGCCGTTTGTGTAAGGGTTCAGGGCAAAGTTATTACTGTTGACGTGGATGCGGGTGCTCGAATACGAAACCTGCGCGTTCATACCGAACGAAAAATTCTGCGAATACGCGGCCTGCGCCGAGCGCGTTCCCGTCACCAGCGAAGTCTGGCCGACCAGGAACGTATTGCTCTGCGGTGACGTGTTGTGGGCAAAATTCACAAAACCCGAAATCGTGGGATCGAACGACGGAATCTGCGGACCGAGCTGCGTTACGATGCCACCGCCCGAGCTGACACCCGCGCCGCCCGAAGATGTTGGCGCGCCGTTCGTGTTGATGTTCACGCCGGTGAGGCTGACGCTCGTCGGCCCCGCCGCAATTCCCGTTCCCACGCTGCGGAGAGCGCCGCCACCCTGCGCGCGCCGAAGAACTTCCCGAGCCAGCAGCGGGCCATACCGCTGCACTTCGATATCGATATTATTTTCGAGCGCCAGCGCCACTACATCGTGCGCCGTCAGATAAAGATTCCCTGCCCGCAGCAACTGGCTCAGCCGTGACGTATTCGCCAAATTCACCGGAGGTACAGACCGCGCCTGATAATTGTGGGTCAGCCAGCTGAAATGCCCCTGCGGAGCCTCATCGACACGGATCGCCGTCTGGGCATTCACAAGGCTGCCGCAGAGGACGGGAATCAGGAGGGACACCCATCTCCTGCTAACGCGTAAATTCTTCATCTAATTAGTACCTAACGGTTCAGGCGGGCTTTCGGTTCGCAAAAAGTTGCCCGCATAAAGAGGACAACTCGGCGGTCAAACTCTGGCAAGTCAACCCTGGCAATCCTTTATTATGTGCCACGCCCAATTTCAGGCGTGGGAACTGGCAGCGGCTTCTTCGGCGGTGATGACCTTTCCATCGAGGAGATGGATCGCACGGTGAGCATGCGCGGCATAACGCGCGTCGTGGGTGACTACACAGATAGTAGAACCAGCGCGATTGAGTTCGGCGAGCAGTTCCATCACGGCCTCGCCGTTCGAGGAATCGAGGTTTCCGGTGGGCTCGTCCGCGAGCAGAATCGAGGGGTCGCCGGCGAGCGCGCGAGCCACCGCGACTCTCTGCTGCTGACCGCCCGAAAGTTGCGCCGGATAGTGCTTCATCCGGTACGACATTCCCACGCGATCGAGCGCTTCCTGCGCCCGCTTCTTCCGCTCGGAGCCCGGCATCCCGCGATAAGTCAGCGGCAGTTCGACATTCTCATAGACCGTGAGGTCGCCAATGAGGTTGAACGCCTGGAAGATGAAGCCGATTTCGCGATTGCGGATGCGTGCCCGCTCGCTCATCTTGAGGTCCTGCACGGGGCCGCCCTTCAGATAATAGGTCCCATCGGACGGCGTATCGAGCAGACCCAGGATCGCGAGCAGCGTCGACTTCCCGCAGCCCGAAGGGCCGGAGATCGACACGTACTCGCCGCGATCGATGGTCAGTTCGACGCCGGCAAGAGCATGC
>DASYCD010000096.1:0-5886 GCA_036500405.1 Bryobacteraceae bacterium | reverse complement strand
GAACGGCGCCGCTGGGAAATTCCCAAACATTTTTCCGAAAACGCAGGATAAAAAAGTCAATTACGCCGCTGATGGCAACGGCCGACGCGAGGCCCGGCAGAACGGACTGCCATCCCTGACTGGGGGCGGCCAGCGCGATCAGAGCGCTGAGGATCAGGATGAGCAGGCCTTTAGGGGTTTTGAAAAACTTCTTCGCTTTACGCAGCATGGGGCAGGGTTCCGGTTTCGTACCGCGCGAGATCGGGAGTGACGATGATGCCCGCGACGCCCATCCGGTCCAGAAGGCGAATGCCATCGTCCGGACCGAGGACAAAAGCGGCGGTCGCGAGGGCGTCGGCGAGCATGGCGACGGGCGCGACCACGGTGGCGCTGGCCACGCTGTCCGCGACATTGCCGGTGCGGGGATCGAGAATATGCGAACGGCCATCGTCTCCGCGGCGCTCGTAGTCGCCCGATGTGCAGACCGCCTGGCCGGAGATCCGAAGCGATTCGAGTAGTTCGCCTTTGTTGCGAGGATGCCGGATGCCGACGATCCACGGCTCATCGAAGCGATTTGTTCCAGCCGTATACAAATCGCCACCGGCGTCGATGGCAAAATTCCCGAAGGGTTTGAGTTCCTGCGCGGCGGTGTCGATGGCGAGTCCTTTGGCAACGGCGCCGAGGTCGGGAATGAGCGGGCGGCGCAGCTTGATCGTGCGGCGATCCGGATCGATTTCGATATCTCGCCAGGTAGCATCGGGGGCGGCCTCGAAATCCAGATGAACCTGAGCTCCGCTGCGATGTTCGCGATCGAAGCCGCGCGCCATCATGCGATGTCCGGCAGTGGGATCGAACGCGCCGCCGGTTTCTTCGGCGACCAGAAGCGCGAACCGAATGGCCTCGAAGAGCATGGGACTCGCGACCACAGCTTCGCCGGGGCGAGCGGCCAGTTGCATCAACTCGCTTGTGGGGTCGAAGCGCGTGCAGCGGTTTTCGATTTCGCGGAACCAACCGAAAGCGCGCTCGGTCGCCTGCTGAGCGGACTCGCGGGCGGCGGCCTGAGGGATGACAATTTCGATGGTGACGAGGGTCCCCATCACCGCCTCGGTCCGGACGATGGATTCCCGGCTCGGTTCCGGACGGCTCACTTCGCTTTGCCCAGAGCTCCCAGAACGGCGTAGTAAAAAGCATTGGCGCTCTCCGTGGCGCCGGTTACGTAGTCCACTTCGGCGCTTTGGCGCTGGATGACCTGTGGCGGGAGGCGTCCGATAACGTCGCAGGAATACCGGGTCAGGCACTGCGAAATGGAGGCGGAAGTGATACGGCCGGCTTCAATCACCACCTGCGCTTCGATATCGCCATGGCGGCAGGTGCCCCATCCTTTGTAGGTGCCATCCTTATATACAGCTGCCGCCTGAGCAGGGGCTGGAGCCGCGGACGCGGCCGGGGCAGGAGCAACAGGCGCGGCGACGACCGCGGCGGCCGGAGCGGGTACAACGGGTTCGGGCGCCGGAGCGGCGGGCGCCGGAACTGGAACCGCGGGCGTGACTTCCGTCTTCGGCTGCGGAGACACAGGTGCGGCGACTACCGGAGCGGGCCCAGATGTGGAAGTCAAAGCCGGGTGAGTCAGAACAGCGACTTCACGGGGGGCTTCCGGTTGTTCCTGTGGTTGTGCAATAACTGGTACGGCTGGCGCCGCAGGAGCGACTACCGCAGGGCGAGCGACCGGACGCCGGACAGCAGATTGAGCTTCCAGTTGTTCCGCCGCCGATTGCGTCCGCTCATATCCGGCGGCATAGACGGCCATCACGGCGGCCGCGCCCGCTGCGAGAAGACTGTTCGCGACCTTCCGGTTCGATCCGCCCTTTGCCATTTTCAGAGAGTATAGCCGATCCCCGGGCCCGAAGGTGGCTTTATCCCCATTACTTACATTTATTTAAGCGTGAAGTTCACGGACGCGACGTGCTTTTCCCACTCCAACTCGAGCTTGCCGGATTTCGGCCCGGTGGAGGAGAGCGTCATCTTGTAGACTTCGACCGGCGCGGGAGGCTTGCTCATCGTCATCTTCACGCGGCCGAGGTCCTGCTCAACGTGATAGTCGAGTCCCCACTGACCGTTTTCTTTGTTGATGATGAGTTCCCAGTTGTCCGGATCTTTCACGAGGGCGTAGAGGGTATAGTCGCCCTTCGGCACGTTCACGGTTCCGATGGTCAGATCGGCGTCTGTATGGAAAGAAGTCGCGGCGTTTGCGCCTGCCCGCCACACGGGATAATTGGGATCACGGCTGATCAGTCCGCCCGGTCCGAAGATCTGACGGCCGCGGACGGAGGGCGCGGAGTATTTGATCGACAGGGTCTTGCCATCAATGGTGAGGGACGTTGTCTCGTCCGGACTGGGGGCCTGAGCGGTGGCAAACATCGCGGACGCAAATAGCGCGCATGAGAGGATCACAAATCGGCGATTCATTGGGTTCGACAACAGCATACAACTGTGGCGGGCTTACGGGTGTAACGCGATAAACGCGAACTTTTCTCCGCGTCGCACGTATAACGAGCTGAGGCAAATATGAGGACCGGGACAGGAGCAGTAACGCATGGCGGCGCGTAAACGTGGCAAGGCTCTCTGGATCGTTTCGGCGCTGGTCGTTCTGGGCGCGGGCGGCTTCTTCGCCATCAAGGCGCTGGGCCGAAAGCCTGTGAAGATCGATGCCGAGAAACTTTCGAAAGTGGAGCGCCTGGATCTGGCGCGGTCCGTCGTGGCGACGGGGAAAATCCAGCCGGTCACGCAGGTGGAAATCAAGAGCAAGGCGAGCGGGATTATCCAGAAACTTCCTTTTAATGTCGGCGACGTTGTACACAAAGGCGAAGTGATCTGCGAGCTGGATCAGAACGATCTGCTGCCCGCGCTGAAGCAGCAGCAGGCCGCGCTGCATGTGGCGGAGGCGAATCTTCGTTCCGCACAAGCCGATTACGAACGCTACAAAGTGGACGCGAAAGGCGCCGATCTGCCGTTCCTGAAGAATGACATGGATCGCGCGCACAAGATGTTCGGCGATGGCTTGATCGCGCAGAATGCGCGCGACGATGCGGAGAAGAACTACCGGATCGCGGCGAATAAACAGGAATCGGCGGTAGCAAATCTGGGCACGGCGCAGGCGGCGATCGCTCGCGCGCAGGCGGCGCTCGAACAGCAGCAGGCGGCGGTCGCGGCGGCGGATGAGAATCTGCGTAACGCGACAGTCTTCTCGCCTATCGATGGCGTGGTTCTTTCGCGCGACAGCGAGCTCGGAACAGCCGTCAGCTCGATTCTTCAGGTGGGTTCGAACGCAACGACCATCATGACGGTGGGCGATCTCAACGAAGTCTACGTGAAGGGCAAAGTGGATGAGAGCGACGTCGGACACGTCTATTTGGGACAGCCCGCGCGGATCAAGATTGAATCGTTCAAGGATCAGACTTTCGCCGGCAAGGTGACGAAGATTTCGCCTATGGGCGTGGAGAAAGACAACGTCACCACGTTCGAAGTGCGGGTTTCGATTTCGAACGATAAGCACATTCTGAAAGCGCAGATGTCCGCCAACGCCGAGATTGTTCTCGAAGAACATAAGGGCGTGCTCGCGATTCCGGAAGGCGCCGTGCTTTACAACAAGGACAAGTCGACCGCCGTGGAGATTCCCGATGCGACCGATCAGACGGGCAAGCGGAAATTGGCCGTGAAGCTCGGCATCAGCAACGGCGCGAAGACCGAGGTGCTCAACGGCCTGAAAGAAGGCCAGCAAGTCGTCCTGCAATGACCTACCTGAGCGAACTGTTGAGCCAGGTGGTCGGCAGCCTCTACCGCAACAAGCTGCGGAGTTTTCTAACGATGGCGGGCATTGCGTGGGGGCTGGCGTCGATGGTGATCATCGTCGCGATGGGCGACAGCTTCAAGGAAGGCCAGCACAACAACACAAAAGAACTGGGACAGCGGCTGGTGATTCTGTTCAACGGCCGCACGGAGATGCAGGCCGGCGGAGAGCGCGCTGGCCGGCGCATCCGGCTGAATGTTCTGGACGCCGCGAGCCTGCGGCGTAAAGCCTGGATGGTGCAAAACGTCGCGGTGGAGCTCGAAGGCGGGCTGAAAGCCGTAAGTCCGTTCAACAGCGGATCATTCGATGTGAGCGGAGTGGAGGCGCACTTTCCACTGCTGCGCGCGCTGCCGATCGTCGAGGGCCGGTTTTTCACAGATCGCGAAGAGAAGGCCGGGCAGCGCGTGTGCGTGATCGGGCAGGACGTGAAGAAGCAGTTGTTCGGGACGCGGCCGGCTGTACTGGGCACGGTCATCGCGCTCAATTCCCTTCCCTACCGGATAGTGGGGCTGCTCGCCGATAAAGACCAGAACAGCAGCTATTCGGGCATCGATGAGAAAAAAGTTTTTCTTCCGTACACCTCGATGGCGCGCGATATGCCGCCGACGAAGGAATATCGCGATGGGGATCTTTCGGAGATTCTCTATCAGCCGAGGGACGACGTGGAGGCAGAGGACGCGGAACACCAGGTCCGGAAAATCGTGGGGCGCAATCATGATTTCGATCCCGCCGATGAAAGCGCGATGGGGATGTGGGACACGGTGGACGATCAGAAACAGGTCGACGGCATTTTCGATTCGATGACGGTGTTTCTGGGATTCATCGCTTTTGTGACGCTGTCGCTGGGCGGGATCGGCGTGATGAATATCATGCTGGTCACGGTGTCGGAGCGGACGCGCGAGATCGGTTTGCGTAAAGCGCTGGGCGCGACGCGCGGGCGAATTCTGGCGGACTTCATGGCGGAAGGCACGGTGCTGGCGTTCGTGAGCGGCGTGATCGGGTGGTCGGTAGCGTTTGGGCTTTCGAGCGCGCTGAAGCTGGTGAAGATGCCGGATATGTTTCCGGGATTGCCGGTAAGTTGGGAGAGCACGATTCTGGCCTTCGTCACGCTCACGGTGATTGCGGTGCTTTCGGCCTTGATTCCGGCCTGGCGTGCTGCGGCGCTGACGCCGGTGGAGGCGCTCCGGTATGAGAGATAACGCTATGAAAGGTAGCCGATGACGCTCGGGGGCATTCTTCGCGAAGCCGCGAGCGCGCTCAATTTCAACCGGCAGCGCAGCCTGCTGACGATGGCGAGCCTCGGATGGGGCGTCGCTTGTTTCGTCATTCTGTACTCGTATGGTGAAGGCTTCGGGTTCGCTCTGAAGAGCTCATTTCAGGCGGTGGGACAGGATTTGATTCTGATGTTCGGCGGCCAGACGTCGGCCCAGGCCGGCGGTCAGCGTTCCGGCCGGCAGATTCGTTTCGATCTCAGCGACGTGGATCTGATTCGCGAGAACGTGCCGCTGGTGAGCGCGATTTCGGCCGAGACGATGATCCGCAACGCCACGGTGCTGCGGGGCGTACGGCAATTGAATATGTCGGTGCGCGCGGTGGAGCCGCCGTATGGGAAAGTCCGCAACATGACGATGTCGGAAGGCCGCTGGATCAATCCCGAGGACTACGTCAACAAGCAGCGCGTTGCGATTCTGGGGGCGAAGGCGGCGCATAAGCTGTTCGGCGAAATTCCGCCGGTGGGCGAGACGATCACGGTCAATGGGATTCAGTTCCAGATCGTTGGGGTACTGCAGAGCAAGACGCAGATTTCGAATTACAACACGCCGGATAACGAATGCATTTTTGTGCCGCTCTCCACGGCGTCGGTGATGACCGATATCAAGCACCCGCAGGATATTGTCTGGATGCCGGCGAATCCGGTATTTCGCAAGGATGCGGTGAAGGATGTGCGGGAGGTACTGGCGCGCACGCACGGTTTTGCGCCGAAGGATGAGCAGGCGCTGCAGTTGTTCATCTTTAACGAATTCCAGAAAGTGATCGATACGATGTCGCTGGCGCTGCAG
>DASYCD010000095.1:0-9667 GCA_036500405.1 Bryobacteraceae bacterium | reverse complement strand
TGACCGCGTGCTGCGCTTTCCCGCGCCATTTGCGTCAGGCAAAACGGCGCGCGAAGCGGCCGACCTCGTGCTCGGGCAAAGCTCGTTCATTTCGAGCATCACCGATGCGACTGCCACTACGCTGGGCACGCCCGTCAGCGTCGCCTTAACCGCGGATGCCTTCGATGCAACCAAAACCAACAGCGGCTGGCTCGCGGTGGCGGATGCGGCCCAGAATCGCGTGCTGCTCTTTAAGAAGCCGTTCGTTTCCGGGATGAGCGCGAGCGTGGTGCTTGGTCAAACCGATTTCAACGCCTCAACCGCAGGCTCCACACCGAATGGATTGAACTCGCCGCGCGGGGTTGCGGTCGATTTCCAGGATCACATCCTGGTGGCCGATACCTCGAATGGGCGCGTTCAGATTTTCGATCAGGCCGCGAATCTCGGGAGCGGCGCGGCGGCTCTCATCAGTCTCGGTGGTTCGTTCAATGCGCCTGTTTCCTTATCCGCTGGGCCCGCGGGAGATTTCTGGGTGGCGGACAGTTCGGCGGGTTCGATGATTCACTTTCCTTCCGTCGGGAATCTGCCCCAGGCGAACGATCAGCCAGACGCCTCATTGAAATTTCTCTCGCCGCATTCGGTGTTTGTCGATTCCGCGAACAACGTGCTGGCGACAGACGGAGTGAATCGCGTTCTCTATTTTGTACCGCAGATCAATCTGACCAACGCGGCCTCTTACAGTACTCGCGAGCTTTCAGCCGGGACCGTGGCGGCGCTGTTCCCGACCGTGGCAGCCGATTCGATTGCGAACGGCACGGCGCCCGCGCCCGCCAATCAGTTCCCGCTTCCCACCACGCTTGCCGATACCCAGATCACTGTGAATGGAACACCAACGCCGTTGCTCTATGTTGCGCCCGGGCAGGATAACATCGTGCTGCCGCAGAATCTGGCGACGAGCGGAAGCGCGGACCTGCTGGCGATTCGCCCCTCTACCGGCCAGATCATGGCGGCGGCGGAGCTCGAACTGGCTCCTGCGTCTCCTGCTCTGTTTACGGCGGACGCGAGCGGGTCGGGTCAGATTATTGCGTTGAATGTTCCGGATAATACGGTCAACGGTATAACGGCGCCGGCGAGTCGCGGCAGTTATGTGATTCTGTATGGCACCGGTGTCGGTCCGGTATTGAATCCGCCGGCAGACGGAACTGCCGCTTCCGGCCAGTACGCGTCGGATTACCCGACTGTGCTGATTGCCGCCGCGGCGGGAACCGGTACCTCGGCTTTCGTGCCCGCCACGGTCACATATTCCGGCCTTGCGCCGGGATTCACCGGACTGTGGCAGATCAACGTGCTGCTCCCGATGGAAGCACAAGCGGGCAGCAACGTGGTGATCAAGGTCTACGAGAAAGACCGGCCGAACCTGGACCCGTCGAGTGGCCTCCAGACAACTCTCGCGATTAACTGACGCGAACTATTTTCTTCCGATAAAGCGCAGCCGGAAATTCAGCGCGCGGCCCTGCCCGCGCTGATAGGTTAGATATTCCGGCGAATCGTAATCGCTGTTCACCCCGTTCGGATTGGATCGCGCAAGCACATTGACCGCGCCTACGCGCCCCGCCCAGAGGTAGCCACGGAAGTGGAAGCGCCGTTCAATCGCAAGATTGAGTGAGAAGAAATCCGGAAAGCGCCGGGCGCCGGGAGCGCCAACCAGATAGCCATTTTCCGTGGTGGAGCTGAATGCGAAGCCGGTGTGATAGTCGGTGAGCAGTTGCAGGTCGGTATCGCCCACAATGCGCTGGAAGACGCCGGGAAGCCACTTCTTCGGGACCGGCGCCCAGCCCCACATGAGGAAACGATTGGGAGCATCCCACGGCTCCGGTCCGCCTGCCTGTGGTGTGAGAAGCGGATTTTCGATCGTGTACCCGATGACCGCATTCGAGCGCGCCGAAGAGCGGGTATAGCTGGCCGCCCACTGGTATTTCGCGCGGAACGTGCGGCGAATGGTGAGTTCGGCCGCGCGATAGGTGGCGTGTTGCGAATTGTTGGCGACGTATTCGTTCAGCCCCGGCGACGAGAAGTACTGATCGAACGCGAAACCGCGGCTGCCCTGCCGCGAGGTCAGATCCACCCGCGCCACGAAGCCATGCGGCAGGGCACTCTCGGCGGCCGCGCTCGTGAGAGTGAACCGCGGCGCTCTTAAATCGTCCGTCACAACGCGGTAGATGCTTTGCATCGGCGCCGTCTGTGGGGCAAATGTTCCCGGCAGCGGAAAAAATGTGGTGACGCTGCTCTGGTCCTCGCCCAGCGCAAACAGCCCCAGCGGAATCGAATCGTAATAGACGCCCCAACCGGCTGAGAATTTCGTAGCTCTCTTTTTCCACGGCGTCCAGGAAGCGGCGAGCCGCGGCGCCGGCGGCGTCGAGCCCGTGAGCCTGTTCCACTGCGTGCGGAACCCGATATCGAGCGTGACGCGTTCAGCGAAAGTCCAGTGGTCGGTCGCATAGCTGGAGATCTCCAGATTTCCCGCGACTTCCCTTCCGCTGCCCTCGAAACTGATCTGCCGCACCGGCGAGTCATCCGCCCTCACAACGCTCAGCGAATGCCGCATCACGATCTGGTCCAGATTGCTGTTCTCGGCGTCGGCCCCGGCGCGGAACTGGTGTGTTCCTGCGCCGGTGTGCGCCTGGTGGAACGCGGCATTCAGGGTGAACTCCTGGCGCGTGGAATACGTCGTCTGATCGCGAAAGTAATTTCCGGACGCGCCGAACGGCGTCAGCATATATGCGTCCGAGCCCAGCGGCGACATCCGGATGTGTTCGCTGGTTTGCGCGAAACCCGCCTCGATCAGATTGCCGTTGACGATGAATTGATCTTTCAACGTGCCCACCGCGAGCGTAGAACGCCCATTGACAGTGGTTGCTGCCGGACTCAGCACCGATAGTCCATTGCGATACGATTGGCCGCGATTGTAGAGGAAGCCCCCCGTCAGCGTCTGCCATGGCGCAATATTCCACTGCACGCGCGTCAGATCGCTGCCCGTGAAATTTGAGGTGCGGTTTTGTCCGCTGGGCAATCCGGGCACCGTATCGGCCGTGTAAAACGGATCGAGCGCGGTGTGAAACCAGGCCTTGCCTTTTTTAATCGGCCCCGACGCCATGAGCCTGGGCGACCAGTGGCTTACGTGCAAACCGCTTTCCGTCCCGATCGACGGGATGGGGTTCGTTGCCCCAAAGCGCCAGCGATCGTCGCCCATCTCTGTCTGGATTTCGATTGCGCCTGCGGACCCCTTGCTCTCCGCGGGCATACGATCGGCGGTCCATTCGACAGACTGCAATGTGTCCACGCTCAGACGCGCAGTCAGGCCGCCGCTCGCGATGTTCGAAACATCGAAGCCGTCGAGCCGGTAACTGGTCTCGTTGGGAGCGCCGCCGTTGAAGTGCACCACGCCGCTGTTGTCCTGGATCGCGCCCGGCATGAGGGGAAGCGCGCGGCGATAGTCCTGAGAGGCGGCGAACGGAAGATTGAGAATCGTCTGTCCGTCGAGCCTCTTCACTTCGTTGGTCACGTCGGGATCGACTACGGGCGGCGAGTAAGAGACGTTCACGGACTCGGCGAGTTCGCGCAGGTGCGTGAGGTGGATATCGAGAGGCGCGGCGGGATCCAGATATGTTTCCTGATTGGTCAGCAGGAAAAAGCCTTCGCGTTCCACGCGCAGCCGGTAGTCTCCGGCCGCGGGAACGTCCATGCGGTAGACGCCGGAGGCATTGCTCGAAGCCGTTGCGGCGACGCCGCCGCTCTCCGCGGTAATGCGCGCGCCCGGCACCGGATTTCCGGTCTCATCCACAACGCTGCCGGTGACCGTGACGGCGGATACCGCAGCTGTGGTCATGAAGAATGCGATGACGAAAGCGGCAATTCCGCGTGGGTCCATCGGTCGGGTCCTAGGTTCTCATACGAAGAATCAGATAAAGCCCGCTCAGCGAAAAGAGCGCATTCGGCGCCCACGCAGCGACATCCGGTCTCAGATAACCCACGTTCCCCATTTGCTCGAACAATGTACTGATTCCGAGATAAGCAATCGCAAGGCCGATACTGACCCCAACGCCCGCCATGGCGCCCCGGTTTCCTACCAGGAATCCGAACGGCACCGAAATCAGCGCCATGGTGAGCGCGAAGAGCGGTACGGCAAATTTTTTGTAATACTGCACCTGCAGGGTGAGGGTGTCGAACCCGCCTTCATTCAGGCCTTTGATGTACTTACCCAGATCCACGTAGTTCATCTGAAGGTCCTGCTTCACTTCATACATGAATGTATTTTCGGGCGTTTCGCTGATTTCGGGGAAGCTGGTCGCAGTGAACGTCGTCACCTGGCATTCGAGCGTGTGCCTGCAAATGTCGATCACCTGTCCCTGTTCGAAAATCCAGGTTTTCACATCGGGAGCCCAGCGCGCGCTCCTGGCGTTGATCTGCCTCGTTAACTGCCAGGTTTTCGGATCGATCTCATAGACCCACGGCTCCGCCATGACGTTGTGCTCGAAATCGAAATGCCGGAAATAAAAGACGTGATATTTGTGATAGACCCACTGGCGGTCGGGACGTTTGAAAGTCTGGGCGGGCCGGCCTTTGATCTTGTTCCGCAGCGCGTTCTGAGTCTGATTGGCCTGGGGGATCCACGAATAATCCGCCGCGAAGGCCGCGACGCTGATGACGCCGCTCATCAGAATGACTGGAATCCCGAGACGCCGCACGCCGATGCCGCAGGCTTTAAACGCGGTCACCTCATTGTTCTTGGTCATGATTCCGAACGTGACCAGGACGGCCAGCAGGACCCCGAATGGCAGCAGGCGGTAGATCAGCTCCGGCGTCAGAAAGAGGTGATAGCGAAGGGCATCCGACATCGGGATGTTATTTTTCACGATGTCGCCCAGCAACTCGAAGAAGTTGTAAATCTGGGTCATCGCGACGAACGCCGCGATCCAGATCAGAAAATAAAACAGAAAGCCGCTCAGGACGTAATTGTCCATGATCCGGAAAATCGTCACGTGAATGGGAGAACGGGCGGGCTCGGCCGTCTCTTTCGGACTGGTCACGCGGGTCACGATCGATGAGACCCATTGCATGATGGCGCCTCGCATGCCGCCGAGAAACTCGCGGTCGCCTGGCGCTTCCATTCGGGCGATCAGGACAATTCCCGCCGCGCCGAAGACCATGTTCGGAAGCCACGCCGCCAACAGCGGACTGATGCTATGCGACTTCTGCGCCGTATGCGTGAGTGAGATGAACGCAAGGTAGTAGCAGAAGAAGCAAAGGAAGATGGCCCAGACATATCCGGAGGAACGTCCGCCGCGCTTCGATGACGTGCCGACCGGGATGCCGATCATCGCCAGCATGATGCACGCCACGGGCAGCGCGATACGGGTGTGGAACTCAATCGAGGCGTCGATCCACGGCTGGCTGCCTTTGGCGGCCCCGCGGATAAAGCGCAGGAGCTCCGGTGTGAGCATGTCCTGAAACGCTTTGGCTGTTTGCTCGCGAGGTGGCGCTTCATCGAGCGCCATATCGCTCGTGGGAGCCAGCGTGTGGATACCGCGTTCGCCCTTCTGCTCATCGATCGACGATTCGTGCGTGCTCTCGCCGTACATATGGAGCTGGATGCGGCCCTGCGCCTGATCGGGAACGGCAACGGCCTCCTGCGCGAGCGTGATCAGCGGTCCGTTGGGATGACCTCCGCCATGGGTGGATTTGCGCGAGGCGGGCGCGGAAGTATCGGCAATGACGATACGCTTCCAGACCGTAGGGCCGGTTCCCGAGCTGACGTCATCCACATAAAGCACCGTATTGTCGTTCGTGAATTGTTCCTGGAAAATGCGTGGCGGAACATTGGCGGTGACCTGCTCCGCCGCGATCTTGTTGCGCAGCCGGAACTGTTTCTGGATGGCGAGCGGATTGAACCACAGCGATGTGGCGGCGGAAACCCCGGCTGCCAATGTGGCGAATATCAGAACGGGTATGGCGACTCTGCGCGTGGAAATACCGGTGGAGCGCATCGCCACCATCTCGTTATCGCCGGAGAGACGGCCAAGCCCGATGAGCACCCCAACCAGCATGCCGAAAGGGATGCTGAGGTCCAGGATGGGGAGCAACTGGAACCCGATCAGCTCCAGCGCCACGTTGGGGCGCTTCGAGCGGACCAGCAACTCGAACAGAGGCCCGACGCCCTGCAGGAAAATCGCGAAGGTCGCGACAACAATCGCAAGAAAAACGCCGGCCAGTATTTCTCTAAATACGTAGCGGCCGAGAATCTTCATTTTTGCGAAAGCAGCGGCGAGGATACAGCGGGGAGCTTGGGAAGCTCGTCTTCCATCTTCGTCAGCTCCAGATCGTCAATCAACAGCGACGGGGCTTCGATAGTGACCGCGGCCGTGTATCCGCCGCCGCCGACTTCCGCGAACGGAACGCCGTTTTCGAGGTAATCGAGGCGGTTCTTATCGTCGCCAGCGGCGAGAATGTCTTTCAGCGAACGCGCGTTGACCGCGCGCAGCCGGACGCCGCGAATCTGTTCCTCATGACCATCGAGGTAGAGCTTATAAACATAGAGCGGCATCGCCACCGGACGCCCGGCGCCGCTGCCCATCAGCCGGCGCATTTCTTCACCGACTGCTGTCGAAGGAAAATCCATCTTCTTTACGATGATGGCGTATTCGAGGCCGCGCTGCTGGCAAAGATCGATCATCTTCTTTTTCAGATCGGAGATCGAGCTGGTCTCATGCGCGGTGACAATCAAATTCGTGGGAGCCGTCGTCCCGCCCAGCAGGGAATGGCCATTGGAATCGCTGTAGCCGCGCACCGGAGTGCGGGTACGGTAGAAATCCTTCAGCACGCCCTTTTCAACCATCGTCATCGGTTGCGGCATCACGCCCTCGTCATCCACTTCAGTGTGACCGAAGAGATTGAGCGTGGGGTCGTCGACCACGTCGAACATTTCGGGCATGATGCGAACGCCACGGCGGCCTTCGAGTTCCGTCGGATTCGACGCACGGGCGCCGGTGGGTTTGCGCGAGATGTGGAGGTTCGGCGCCAGAAGTTCGGCCAGCAACTGCGGACCAGCCACGCCTTCAAACAGAACAGGCCCCGAATAGGCATCACCCATGGGAGCAGCGGCCAGCTTCGTCAGATTTGCCGCCACGTCTTTGGCGGCGGCGGTCAGCTCCGCTTCGGAGGGCATCTTCGTCAGATCATTCGTGTAGAACAGCGCGGCGTCGCGCATGATCATTCCGTCCGGCGCCTGCGCGGAAGCGCGAATCTGGAACTGACCGAGACTCTGCGGTAGCCGGATGGCGGCGCCTTCCGAATCCACATAGCGATGAATGGAATCGATTGCGCTGTAATCGGCGACCGACGCGCGCAGATTCGGGTAAGCGTCGAACACGGCCGAAATGCGCCGCGTGCGCTCGTTCCAGGTTTTGTCATCGAACTGAACCAGCGGCCGGTCTTTCAGGATCGTGTTCGGTTTTGACTGATCGAAATCGGGCAGCTCATCGCTCACCGTCACGCTGCGCAGCGCGGAGCGCTTGCGTGCGATCGCATCGAGGGAAGACTTGTAGGCGGAGTCCGTCTCGAGCCAGAGATACTGGCGGATAACGTCCGGACTATTATCCAGCGGGAAACCACTCAGCGAATAGGAAGGACCGCGGCCGCCGCCCACAAAATTCGTCTGATCGAATTTGTAATCGCCCACCCGTAACTGCAACTGGGGATAGCGGAACGGCTCTGAGGATGTTCCCATCAGGCCGCCCATCACGGCCGTCGCGCCCCACTGATGGCCGGTTTCGATCGTATAGCTGATGTAGTACGGCTTTTCCAGTTGCTTCAGCGAGAGCGTCATGGAGCGGCCGAGCTCCGTCCTCATCGCTTCGAAAATCGGATCCTGCGCCGCGGTCTGGGCGCCCCACACGAGTGCTCCGGCGCACAGCGCGCCGCCAACAATACCCAAAACTCTGCGGCTCATCGGTTCGCTCCCGTGCTGATGCCAGGCGCGGCGGCGGAGGAGAGCGGTGAGGGCAGCAGCGGCAGCAGATCCTGCCCCTGCTGCTTCTTCTCGACTTCGATTTCCGAAATCAGGATGGAGGGCGAGACGGCCGATACCGGCACGCTGCCGGATTCCGCGCCGCAGAAGCCGTTGAACACCTCGTCCTTATTGCCTGTCGCGAGAATCTTGGCGAAGCTGGCGAGCGGCGTTCCCACGATGTCAGCGCCGCGAATGAGCTCATCGGGCCGCCCATCGGGGAAGACCTTATAAACAATGACAGGCACCACGGAGAACGCCTGCAAACCGCCGCGCTGCGTGGTGGTGAAACCGTTCGTGATGTTGTCGAAGAAAATGCCGTACGGCTTACCCTGCCGTTTGATCTCATCAATCAGCATCTTGCGCAGTTCCTCATCGGAAACCGCCTTCGAGCTCGAAACGATCAGATTGCTCTGGCGCGAAACCACTTCGCGGCCAGGCTGCCGGCGGCCGTGGCCGTTCGAATGATCGAAACCCTGAATCGGCGAACGCGACATCAGGAAGTTCTTCAGCACGCCGTTCTCAACCGAAACCACCGGGCGCGCCTTCACGCCTTCGTCGTCATATTCGTAATAGCCGTTGAGATCCACGCCGGCAATGTTCTTTTTGGTGGGATCGAACGTGACTGTCAGGAAGTCGGGTAGAATCTTCTGGCCGACTTTCTCAGTGAATGTCTGGCCTTCGCTCTCGTCTTTCTGGCGGTGGCCTTCAATGCGGTGCCCGAAGATCTCGTGGAAAAACACGCCCGCGGCGCGGCCCGAAAGAATCGCGGGGCCGACGAACGGCTCCGCTACCGGCGCCTTCAGCAGGTCCTCTACGTGAGTCCCCACCTTCTTAATAGCCTCATGAACGCGCGCCGTGTTGGGCAGGCCATTCATGTCGAACGCTTCGAAGGAATCGAAGTCGGCAACGTCCATGCCGTCCTTCGCCTTGGCGCTGGCGGAGATGATGATGCGCGCATAACCGCGGCCCTGGTCGATCTTCGTGCCTTCGGTATTCACGAAGAAACGGTTATCCTGCTGGATCGACACCGAAACGGAAGAAGACAGCAGATCGGGATAAGCGCGGAAGTCGCGCGACCAGTCGCGCGCTTCCTGTTCCCATTTGGTTTGGTCCCACACCGGCTGCTTCAGCTCTTCGGTGTGGACGTAGCTCTCTTCGCTCGAGAAATCGTTCGACTGATCGCGGTCGGCGGCCTTAACCTGCTGGCCGGTCTTGATGCGCACCAGGCGGTCGGCAGCGGCGCGATACACGCGATCCGTTTCAAGCCACATGCGCTGCTTGAGCGCGCCCGGTACATCTTCAATCGTGACCGGCGCGGCTGATGTGAACTGCACTTGCTCACCGCGAGAACGGCGGTAGTTATCCATCTCCGGACTGCCGACGCGCACCGTAACATCCAGATAACGGTTGTGGGTGGTTTGCGTGGCGTCCAGAACGCCGAGCGTCGCTCCCACGACCCGTGTATTCAGGTCCGTGATTTCATACGCCATGAAGTAGGGCGGGGAATCGGTCTTTTTGAGAGCGTCGAAATTGCGCTGCAATTCCTGACCCATGGTGTCGAGGACAATACTGTCCGCAGCACCGAACGCGGCCACCGACAAGGCCGCGAGAGCGGTGAGTCTC
>DASYCD010000094.1:0-26055 GCA_036500405.1 Bryobacteraceae bacterium | reverse complement strand
AACGGCGGAGGCGCCAGGTGGCGCGGTGGATTTCGTCGACCAGAAGTTCTTCGAGAATGTCCGTGGGAGCGAAGCGGTTCTGGAAGTTTTTCGTGACTGCGTTTACGATTAGTCGGGGGTTGCCTTTGAGGCGCTATCGATCTGCACAAGATCGGCAGTCACTCGCTTCGAAACCAGCTTCAATCCGAGTTGATCGCGCAGAGCAGTGATCAACGAGATACTGCCGGGCTCGCTGTCCGATAGCTGATCGGCGCGTTCTGTCCAGCGGATCCGGAAATCATAGAGTCCTGGCAGGCCGGTCTTATCCATCACCGGCTTCGAAACGTGAGCGCTCACCACTTTCGCGAATGCAGCCATGGAGAATCCATCAGCCACCAGCGCGCCTTTCGCATCCCGCCGCATGGTGGCTGCTTCCTCCGATGCTTTCGAAGGCGTGAGCTTTGAGTGATCGCCTGCAACTTCCAGCTCGAACCCCGGCATCTCCTTTTGAATGGGGTGCAGGCGGAGCGTGAAACGGTCCGCCAGCAACTTCTGCAGCATTTTGTTCACTTCGTGGCGGGTCGCGTTGGCGCGGCCGCGCGCCTGCACGTCATAGCGGTCCGTATCGAGCCATCCGGGGCCGTCCAGAATCTGAAAACCCTTGATCTCGTATGCCTGCTGGATCAGCAGTTTCAGCGTGTAGCCCCGGGCCGCGAAGCGACCGCCTGGGCCAACGTCGATCGTCACGATGCGATCGTCGAGCTTATTCGGTTTTACCGACGCCGCGTCGAAAGTGAGCGACTGCCCGAATGCTGTTACCGCGACCAGAAGACAAAAAAAGACTCTCATGCCCTTTCGACGCACGAGAGTCTCTCTTTCTTCCGTCCTGGGATGCGGTTTACTCGGGGGCCGGGAAACGGCCCGTATAGGCCGCTTTACCAACCACGTGTCCATCCATCGCTTTCAGGAGTTCGTCGCGGGTGGTGGTGGCGGGCAGATCCAGTTTCGCATCGAGGGCATAGAACTCAAACACATAATGATGGATCGGTCCGGCGGGCGCGCCGGGTCCGAAATAGCCCGGCGTACCGCGCGACGCCATGATGCCTGGGCCGTTGCGCGTGCCATCGGGGAGGTCGCCGCTTCCGAGGCCAGCCGGCAGGCCTTTCGCGGTCCCCGGAATGTTGAAGGCGCTCCAGTGGAGCGTGTCGGTGGTGGTCTTGTTGCTGGAATTCTCCACATCGTGGAGGATCACGGCGTAAGTCTTCACCGTATCGGGCGTTCCGGTCGCATTCGTCCCGAGATTCCAATGGAACTCGAAATCGGGCGACTTATTGTCGGAGCCCTGCCGGCCGGAATTGTGCAGCGGAATCATCCCGCCGTCCGGCCAGGCATTGGATGTGACCCAAAACTGCAGGCGAGGCCCCCCTCTGCCCGCGCCGCGTCCGCTGGCGGGCGCAGCGCCCTGGGCGAATACGAGGGCTGTGCAGGATAACGCCATCAGTAGTGTTTTCGCAACTCTCATGGATTTGCTTTTCTCCTCATGAGTAGTCTATCCGAGAGACGCGTGTTGCGTGTTGCGCGCGGGTTCTTGCTCAGCCTGCCAGGCAGGCATCATTGAAATCTTTTGACATTGATCTAGTAAACTAGTACACTACTATTCCAGATGATGGCCCGGGGTTACAAAACCGACCGTTTTGAAATCGCTCTGGACGACCGCAGCGGTGTCCCCGTCTATCGCCAGATCATCGATCGCATCACGGCAGGTATCGCCCGCGGCGCGATTCGGGGCGGCGAACAGCTCCCGACTGTGCGCCAGCTCGCCGTGGACCTTTCGATCAATCCGAACACGGTGATCCGCGCGTATCGCGAGCTCGAAATCCGTGGGATTATCGACACCCAGCAGGGTACCGGAACATTTATCAGTGAAGACAACCCCACGCCGGATAAGGCTGAGCGGCAGCGCATGCTCGCGCAGCTGGCGGGCGACTGCGCGGCTCGCGCCGGCGCGGCGGGCTTCACGCTCGAAGAACTGATCCAGCAGCTTGTGGCTCTACACAAACCAGAAAAGAGGAAGAAATAAATGTTCGTCCGCCCCCAGCGCATCTCTGCGGTTCAGGTCAGCGGCATTGCGGCGGCGGTTGCCGTAGTGTCTTTCGCCGCGGGCTTCGGTCTCTCTGCATTGACAGACAAGCCTCTCTTCGTCGTGGCCGGCGCCATCGTGGGCGCGTGGTTTCTCTTCTCCATCAAGGTCGCCGACCAATGGGACAAGGTCGCGGTGCTGCGGCTTGGCCGGTACGCCGGTCTCCGCGGACCGGGGCTGTTCTTCGTTTTCCCGATTGTCGACCAGCTTAGCCGCGCGGTCGATCAGCGCGTTCGCACGGCCAGCGTCACGGCCGAATCGACGCTGACGCGCGACACCGTGCCGGTGAATGTGGATGCCGTGGTCTTTTGGCTGGTTTGGAACGCCGAGAAGTCGATTCTTGAAGTGCAGGATTTTGATGAGGCGATCGGGCTGAGCGCGCAGACCGCGCTGCGCGAATCGATCGGACGGCACGAACTGGCGCAGATGATCACGGAGCGGGAGTCGCTGGGGCACGAACTGCAGCGGATTCTCGATGAGAAAACAAATCCGTGGGGAATCACGGTGCAGTCGGTCGAAATTCGGGATGTCCGGATTCCGCAGGCGCTCGAAGATGCGATGTCACGCCAGGCGCAGGCGGAACGCGAGCGGCAGGCGCGTAACATTCTGGGGCAAGCAGAGACGGAGATCGCGGATAAGTTTTCGCAGGCTGCCGAACTCTATCAGAACAATCCCACCGCGCTTCATCTGCGCGCCATGAACATGCTCTATGAGGCGATTAAGGAGCGTGGGTCGATGGTGATTGTGCCGTCGTCGGCGGTGGAGACGATGGGGCTTGGCGGGAATCTGGCGACGGCGGCGCTCGCGGGCGTGAAGCCGCCGCAGAGTACTTAAGTATGCGCTGCGTCGCGATGGCAATGCTTGCGTTCGGCGTTGCGAGCGCGCAGCCTGTAGCGTTTGACGCGGCCTCCGTCCGAGTCAACAACAACGGTCCACGCTATGGTTCCATTCAAATCGCCGGTCACCGCCTGACGATTCGCGCGACGTCTTTGTGGATGTGCATCCGGTGGGGCTGGAATCTCGGAAGCCTTCCGATTTCCGGGCCGGACTGGCTGCAGACGCCGCCGCTCTACGACATCGTCGCCACCAGCGCTGCTCCGGCAACGCCCGACAGAATGCGGATGATGCTCCGGACTCTTCTCAGCGGGCGCTTTGGCATGAAGACGCGCACCGAAAAGCGGGAGGTGCCGGTCATGGAGCTGGTGATCGGGAAAGGTGGATCGAAAATGCGGCCGTCGTCCGGCCGATTCGACCCGTCGCTCGGGCGGGAAGCTCCGATGCAGTTCCTCGGTTTTGACAGCGACGTCCACATGCAGAGAACTGCCGGGGATCGGCCAGGCAGGCTGCGAGATTCCTACACGAATATCTCGATGCGGGAACTCGCCGCCGTGATGGCGGTGGCAGCCGGCAAGACACCGTTCGATCAACTGCCCGTCATGGACGCTACCGGGCTCTCAGGCCGCTATGACTTCGCGCTGACGATTGATCTCCCGGCGGGGAATGAGCACGACCACTCTGCGTCAGACGACGATCCCCTGGCGAACTGGCGCACAGTTCTCCAAAGGGACGCCGGATTGACGCTGGAGGCACGAAAAGCGAGTGTCGATGTGCTCGTCATCGATCACATTAACCGGGAGCCGACGGCGAACTGAGATGCGAATTGTCATCGCGATCATCGTTGTTGCCGCAGCCCAGGGGAGTTTCGCGCAACCACGACCGCGCCCCGAATTTGAGGCGGCGGCCATCAAGCTGAATAAGAGCTGCTCGATGGGCGCGCGTAGCGGCGGCATGGCTTCTCCGGGCAGGATTACGCTCGAGTGCGCGGAGTTGAGAGATTTGATCCTGACGGCTTATGAAATTTATGGCGGTAACGCGAATCCGACAAGCTTTCGGATGCAGGTGCTCGGAGGGCCAGCGTGGATCGATTCGGATCGTTATGATTTCACGTTGAAGGCGGAAGGTAACGCGTCCGTTCCGCAGATGTACGGACCGATGTTGCAGGCGCTTCTCAAAAACAGGTTCCGGCTCAGAGTTCATCGTGAAACGAGAGAGGCTCCCGTTTTTCTGCTTACGGTTGCGAAAGGTGGAGCCAGGCTTGAGGCGGCGAAAGAAGGGGCGTGTCTTCCGGTATGCGGCAGCGTCAAGGCGGATCCTCTCGGCAGGGTCGACATGTTCGGCGTGACGATGGCGGATCTAGCGACTCAGCTTGGTATGAGACTGGATCGCGACGTGATCGACAGGACGGGACTTACGGGAAAATTCGATGTCCATTTGGAGGTGTCGCCGGGCGAGTTGGCTGCGCGGCATGTGGCGGGCAATTCGGTTTCCTCGGCTGACTCGCAGCCGGCTGCTGACCTGAGTGGGCCGTCCATTTTCACGGCGCTGGAACAGCAGCTCGGGCTGAAGCTGGAACCGGCGAAGGGTCAGGTCACAGTGCTGGTTATCGACAGTATCTTGCGGCCATCGGCGAATTGAGGATTTTTCCGGTTATCGAAAGCGCATGACCGTAAATGGCGAGCGGACATTCGCGAAGAGATGGAATAAAGAGTCGCGCAGGCCCATTTCGCCGCCCCACTCACTTCTGAGCCAACCCCAGTCCTTTGCCGATTGATGCTTCGGCCCACTCGATCAGGTCGTCGGCCGTTCGGATCCGTCTTTCACTATCGATCAGTTGGCGAACGATCTCCGATTTCGTGACCTTATCGATCTGAGCCAACCGTGTCGGCTTAGCCGCCTGCTCTTTATTGAGCTTTACGGTAATAGTCGGCATGGCATTACGCTTGCGTCCAGGGCGAGCCGTACAGATTCCGGTCATCAATGTAGGCGCGGAACATGCAGGCAATATATCCCATTCGATCTTTGAAGTTCGCCCAATCCTTCACACCCGATTGCGCCTCACTATCCGGCGTCGCCTCGAATTGTTGAAGCAGCGCCAGAAGCGCCGGATCCGTGAGGGTTCGCAGCGCCTCCGGAAATGGCCTGGTCAGATCCCGGCCCAGCCGCAATTCCTGATCCGGAGGCAGCCACAACGACATCAGGTTCTCCGTAATCAGGATCCGGACCTGTTCCTGAATGTGGCGCGCCAGGATTTCACTCAAGCGGCGCGCGGGCGACTGCACTTCGCCCCAAAGTCCGCGCAGCAGAGTTCCGATGCGTCCTTCATGGCCGGTGAGTTTTGCTTCGATGAAGTCCGCGATGTCTCCGGGTTCCAGCAACGAGCCATCGAGCGCCGCCTGCATTTCCGGCTGCAGACGAATCTGTTCATGGAAAGCGATTTGTACATTCGCCAGCAGCATGAGCTGAATTCTTTCACCAGCGTCGGAAGTCCGCGCGGCAGCCCGGTAGTTCGTGAACGCCTGGCGGAGCATGTCCTGCCCCTGCGGCGGCGGGCCTGGCTGCAGGCGTTCGCCAAAGCGCTGGAGATCGGCGTCGGATATCGAGGCGATATCGGGGAACATGGTGAGCCAGCGCGAAATGATCAGGCCGATGTCGCCGAACACCTTCTGATTGCCCTCGCCCACCACTTCGGATGACCGCTTGAGCGGGCCGAGTTCATCAATCGCATCCACCACAATCTGGAGAACGTTGAGGCCGCCTTCCTCCAGGTGTTCGAACACACCTTTGGCCATCCCACTTAGCTGCAGCGCGCATTGAATGCGGTCGCGCAGAACGTTGACCAGGTCTTTGTGACGGATCGTCATGCCCGCCTGGCGCGAGGCCCAGGTGGCGTAGGTGCACCAGTTCGCGTGCCCCTGAATTCGGCGGCCTAATTCGGCGGAGAGCTTCGAATAGGAATCGGTGATGTGAGTGTTGCGGTCTGCGGCGTCGGTCAGCGCGGCAACGCGGGCAACTTCGTTTTCATCGGGAAAAGAAGATTGAGGTGTGGGGGTCATGGAGCCTCTCTGAAAACCCTTATAACAAGCGCCCGACGTGCAGGGCCACAATACCGAACGTCAGATATTCCCACTCCACGCGCGGGTAGCCTGACTCCTGCATCAATGCAGCCAGTTCCGGCGCCTCGGGGAATTTGCGGACGGATTCCGGTAAGTAGTGATAGGCTTCCGGCGCGCCGGAGATGGCGCCGCCGATGATCGGCAGCACCTTTCGCGAGTACCAGTTGTAGATCGCGGCGAATGCTTTGTTTGGCGGCTGCGTGAATTCGAGAATTGCCAGGGCGCCGCCGGGGCGCAGCACGCGCCGCATCTCGACGAGACCGGCGCGGTAGTTTGCCAGATTGCGAAAACCGAAGGCAATGGTGATCAGATCCACGCTGGCATCCGGCAGCGGGAGCGCCAGGGCGTCCGATTCCACAAGCGACGACCGCAACCCCAGCCGCGCCAGTTTGCTTCGGGCTCCTTCAAGCATCGGATGGCAAAAGTCGCTGCCCATCAGGGCGCGTCCGGCGTCACGCTCGAGCGCGACGAGAAGATCGCCTGTTCCGCAGGCGAGATCGATCACGCGCGAGTCCGGACGCCGCAGAATATCGCGGACCTTCGCGACAGTGTGGGTGCGCCAGGTCTTATCGATATTCGCCGAGAGGAGATGATTCGCGAGGTCGTAGCGGTGCGCGACACGGCCGAACATGCTCCGCACCCAGCGCGAGGCTTCCTGTTCGGTGCGTGCGCCTTCGGGTGTAGTGCCTGCGCTCACGAACACTCCGCGAGCGCCTGCTCGATTGCGGCGCGGACATCGGACTCCGCAATATCGGCCCGAATCGCCACTTCGCCGATCCGCACCGGGAGCACGAAGTGAATCCGGCTCTGTACTGTCTTCTTGTCTTTGAGAAGCCGCGCCTGCAGGGCTTCGGCACTGATGCCCGCGACTGACGGAATCGGCCCGTAGGCATCGAGCACGCTCACGATCGCACGCGCGTCTTCGGCCGGCATCATGCCGATGGATGACGCGAGGTGGGTTGCGGCGCGCATACCCCAGGAGACAGCTTCGCCGTGCAGGAAGCGCGTGTATTTTGTCTCGGCTTCGAGGGCGTGGCCGAAGGTGTGTCCGAAATTCAGAATGCGGCGCAAACCGGATTCACGTTCGTCCGCAGAGACTACTTCGGCCTTGATGCGCACGGATTCCGCGACCATGTATTCCACGATGGCGGGCTCCTGCGCGAAGACCGCTTCACGGCGTGTTTCCATTGCGCGGAAGAGCGGCTCGGATTTGATGATGCCGTGTTTGATGACTTCGTAAAGACCGGCGCGATACTCATTCTGCGGCAGCGTGCTGAGCACTTCAGAATCGACGAGCACCGCGAGCGGCTGGTGAAAGCTGCCGATTAGATTTTTTCCGGCCGTCAAATTGCCGCCGGTCTTGCCGCCGAGGGCCGCGTCGACCTGGGCGAGCAGTGTGGTGGGGATCTGGATTACGGGAATGCCGCGCATGTAGATGGCGGCGAGGAAGCCGCCGAGATCCGTCACGATGCCGCCGCCGAATGCGATGACGAGGCTTGAACGATCGGCGCCGCGCTCGGCCATTTGTTCGGCGAGTTGCTCCACGTGAGACATGCGCTTGTTGGCTTCGCCACCGGCGAAAAACAGGGTGTCAAAGGGGACGGCGCCGAGGGCTGAAATCACACGCGCACTGTGCAGATCCCACACGCCGCGTTCGGTGACCACGAAAATGCGGCCATGGTTCGGAGGGAGAAATTCGGACAGGCGCGCAATCGCGCCTCGCTCGACCACCGCAGTGTAGGTGCGCTGCGGCGTCGCGACAGAAAACTGAGGCATTTCCTCAATCGTCGCATGCTGCTTTTGCGTGATTGCGCAATGTCAGGTTGCGCGCCGAACAGCGACCATTACAAAAGCCGGTCATAGTCCGCGTGGGAACCGACCCAGAACCACACGATGTCCTGGTCGACCATTCTTCCGAGGGCGCGGTAACCCAATCCGATTCGGACGGAATAGATCCGAGCTTCCTCGTCAACGATCTTGAAGTGCAGACCGGGATGAGAGGGGTTTGCGCGGAATAGTCGATATGCCCGTATTGCCCGCGATTGGACGTCCTTCGGAAGTTCCGCGAACATCTCGCGGAACCGCCGCGAGGTGAGCGAATTCATCCGATCAGATCGTCCAGAGAATGCGTCTCGCCGCGCCGGTGTTCTTTCGTTGCCTCATGGGCAAGTGACCGTAGGGCGCCAGGGTTATTGCGAAAGCGTCTGACCCAGCCTGCTTCGTCGTCGATCTCATCCAGAATCTGAGATGCAATTGCATTTTGCTCTTCCGGCGAAAGGGACTCCACCCGGCGCAACGCCTTCTCCAGCAAGCCTGTCATGCTTCGATATTAGCGCCATTCACGATACTGCGTTCAGCCTCTATACGCTGGTTCCGGCTCTTTCCTTACGTGCATACCCAGCAGTTCCTCATCGGCAACAGAGATATCCTGGGCGCCGTTCCGGTCGAGGATGTATCGTGCCTTCTCCTTCCACTCGGGACTATCGGAATGGATTGCGAGGAGGATTCCTCCCGCTTTTACGCGGTCGTGGTAGCGGTTGGCGGCGTGTTCGGAGAGTCCAAATCCGAGCAGGGCGCCGATCAGACCTCCACCGACGGCTCCGATCCCGGCTCCCATCAGTGTTCCGAGTATCGGGCCCGCGGCGATGAATGCTCCCAGGCCGGGGATGCCCAAAACGGCGAAGCCGGCGAGCATCCCCATCCCCGCGCCGATCTCGATCCCGAGGGTCGCGCCGACCTCGGCGTCCGCCCCGGGATGCTCGGCTTTGGTGTGTTTTTCCGCCGTCAGTTCTTTGGCGAGGCGGTGGTCCGCCGCCAGGACGGAGATATCGTCGTTTCGGAAACCCGCGTTCCACAAGGTGTCGATGCAGATCTCTGCCTGCGCACGGTTGCTGAAGATTCCGAGCACTGCTGCTTCTCTCTCTGCCATACATTCACCTCCACGCCCGAAAGAGCACATGAAGGACCATCGTGCGATTTGATCGTTCTCGTTAGTGCGCAGCCGGCGCTTTGCCGCTCGGCGTGAACTTCTTGACGAGAAACAGCAGCGGAATTCCCGCCAGCGTCACCCAGCCGATCACACGGAAGCAATCCATGAAGGAGAGCAGGCTCACCTGTTGCTGGAGCTGGTGATAGAGCCAGGCCGGTGAGGCAAGATCCGCGTCTGGGCCAGTGAAGCCTTTCTGGATCAGGTATTCTTTCAGGCCTGCGATGCGGCCCGGCAGCAGTTGCGCCGATGCGTCGCTCGTTGAGCCGGTCACCATCTGGTGAAACTGAGCACGCCGCTCGCTGGCGGTGATGATGAACGAGACTCCTATGCTGCCGCCCCAATTGCGGAAGAGATTCGTCAGGCTGGAGGCGCGATTGTTCTGATCCGGGCGCAACTGCGAGTACGCGACCAGACTCGCCGGCACGAAGAAGAAGGCATAACCGAGGCCTTGGAGGCAGCGCGCGAGCAAATAGTGGCGGTAGTCCGTCGCCAGGGTGAAGGACGCGTAGTACCACATCGCGTAGGTTCCGATGACGAGGCTGAGAATCAGGAGCGCTCGCGGCGATGCAATCTGCCGCTGGATTAGCTGCGCTCCGACAGGCGCCAGCACCGTAATGACAAGCGCGCCGGGGCCGAGCACCAGACCGGCGTCGATCGCGCGGTAGCCGTAGAGTTGCTGCAGCATCTGCGGGAGCAGCGTCGTGCTGCCGAACAGGCCGAAGCCGAAAATCAGAAACATGGCACTGGCAATCGCAAAGTTCGGGCTCTTCAGCAAGCGGAAATCGATGACGGGGTCTTCCGCGCGCAATTCCCAAAAGACAGTGGCAATCCAGCCGAGAAGGCCAATCGCGAGCGTCCAGCAAATCATCGTGCTGCCGAACCAGTCTTCGATCTGGCCGCGGTCGAGAGTGATTTCGAGGGTGGCGGAAGCGATGGCGATCAGCGCGATGCCGACGCCGTCGATGCTCAGTTTTCCGTTTTTACGGGTGGATGCGCGCTCTTCGGCGAATGCCGGAGGATCCTGCACCACGCGGCTCGTGAGCAGCATGGCGAGAACGCCGATCGGGATGTTGATGAAGAAGATCCAGCGCCAGTTGTAATTGTCGGTAATCCAGCCGCCGAGCACCGGGCCGATGGCCGGCGCGGTGACGATCACGATTGTGTAGACCGCGAATGCCGAAGCGCGTTTCGCTGCCGGGAATGTATCGACGAGGATGGCCTGCGCCACCGGCGCGAGACCGCCGCCGGCTATCCCCTGCAGCACTCGGCTCGAGAGCATGACGCCGAGCGAAGGCGCCAGTCCGCAGAAGGCAGACGTCAGCGTAAACAGCGCCACGCAGCCGATGTAATAGTTCTTGCGGCCGAATACGCGGCTGAGCCATGCGCTCATCGGCAGCACCACGGCGTTCGCGACAAGGTACGTGGTCAGAATCCATGTCACTTCGTCATAGCTGCGCCCCAGTCCGCCGCCGATGTAGGGGAGCGAAACGTTCGCAATTGACGTATCCAGCAGTTCCATGAAGGTCGCCAGCGTGACCGTGAAGGCAATAAACCACGGATTCACTGCTGGCTTCGCCTCAGTGTGTTCAGACATGACAGATCCCTCTTACCGCACCGTCACTGTAGGTTCGGCTGACATCCCGGGCCGCAACGTGTGCTGCGGATCCTGGTCCTGATTCAGGCGAATGCGGACGGGGAAGCGCTGCACGACTTTCACGTAGTTGCCGGTTGAATTCTCGGGCGGGAACAGGCTGAACAACGGTCCCGCCGCGCCCGGCATGCTCTCCACGTGGCCCTGATAGTCGCGGTCGAATGAATCGACGTGGATCGAAACGGGCTGCCCAGGATGCATGTGCTTCATCTGGGTCTCTTTGAAATTCGCGGTGATCCAGATGTCGTCGACCGGCACGATCACCATCAGGCCCTGCCCCGGCTGCACGCGATTGCCGATCTCCACGGTCTTGCGGCCGATGATGCCGCTCGCCGGCGCGTAGATCTTCGTGTAGGTCAGGTTGAGTTTTATCGTGTCGATCGCGGTCTGCGCCTGTTCTACCTGGCCTGACGCTGCCTGCGATTTCGTCTTTGCATTCGTGACCTGTTCCGGCGCGGAATTCGCGGCGTCGATGAGGGCCTGCCGCTGCACCACCACGTTTTTCGCCTGTTCGATCTTCTGCTCCGTGGACTGAATCGCAGCGCGGTCCGATTCGACAGACTGGGCGGCGGTTGCGGCTTCCGTGGCGCGCGCATCGTAGTCGGAACGGGAAATCTCCTGCTTTTCCACGAGAGCCTGATAGCGGACGCGGTCCCGTTCGGCGCGGGCATAGATCGCCTGATCCCGCTCGAGCGCGTGCTGCGCGGCGATCAGATTCGCCTGCTCGGTCTCGACGTTCGCTTCCGACTGGGCCTTCGCGGCTTCGGCGGCGCGCAACTGTCCGAAGGCGTTCGCATTGGCAATCGGAATGGCCGATTGCGCCGTGCGCTGTTCGGCGTTGCGCGCACTCAGCGTCGCCTGCGCACTCGCGAGATCCGCCTGATAATCTCGCGGATCGAGTTCGAGCAGCAGCGTTCCGGCCTTGACGAACTGATTGTTTTCGATGGCCGGATTGATATAGGTCACGGTTCCGGCAATGCGCGAACTCACGGAATCGAGATGGCCTTCGATCTGCGCGTCATCGGTCGATTCGAAGCCCTGCGAATGCTGCCACCACAGATAGCCGCTAACGGCGATCAGCAGGACGACGAAGCCTGCGATCCAGCGCGTTGCATTGTGTCCTTTTTCCACCGGAGAGGCGCCAGGCCGGCTGGCCGGGGGCGCTTTCTTCTCCTGAACAGGCTTTTCCTGATCAACCTCGGATTCGGTTTCCACTTCGTGTGTCATCGCTTTTACTTCCCTCCCAACAATTCCTTCAGCTTCGTGTCTGCCCCGCCCATGGCGCGCGCCAGTGACACGGTTGCCAGATCGAACGAGTAGACGCTGTCGATGTAGTTGTCGGCGGCTACCGCCACCGTCTCCTGCGCCTGTACGACCTCAAGCACGTTCGTCACGCCGTTCTCGTAGCGGTCGCGCGATTGCGTCAGCGCGCGATCCGCCAGTGTTCTGTTCTGCCCGGCAACTTTCACGCTCGAATCCGATGCTTCGGCGTCGAGCCACGCGATGCGCACGTCGTAGGCGACGCGCCCTTTCAGGTCGGCATAAGCTGCCTGACGGCGTTCGACTTCGGTCTGCGCCTGCTCGATGTCGGAACGGATTCGTCCGCCGGTATAGAGCGGAATGGAAACGTCGCCTTCGAGTGCATAGACCTGGTTCACGTTGCCGAGGTTTGCGCCGCCAGCTCCGTAATTCGCGCTGACGGAGACTGTCGGCAGACGCTGCGCCTTCTCGGCTTTGAGTTTGAGCTCCGCGGCGTGCAGGCCCACCTGGGCGCTCGCGAGATCGGCGCGCGACTGAAGCGCGTCATTCGTCGCGGATTCGCTCGTCAGACCGGTCAAAGGATGATAGGCGAGCGTGTCCGTCAGCGTGAAGGGCTGATCGACTGCGAGGCCGATGATGCGGCCCAGCGTGAGCTTGTCCTTCTCCAGCCGATTCATCGCGTTGGTAATTCCCTGCTCGGCGGTCTGGCGTTCCACCTGTGCACGCAGCGCGTCGATTTCCGGGGATGTTTCCGCCTTCACGCGATCTGCCGTTTGCTGGTCCAGTTCGCGGGCCGACGTCAGCCTCGCCCTGGCAGCTTCCACGCGAGCTTCACTTGCGAGCGCCTGTAAATATGCAGTGCCCACAGCGAGAACGACGACGTCGCGTGAATCTTTCACGTCAAACGTGGATGCCTGCTCTTCGGTTTTCTGCGCCTTATATTGGTCACGCAGCCGCGCGCTGTAAACGGACTGCTCAACAGCAACGCGCGCGTCTTCGAACCCGAAGCCGCCTGTGGTGGCGGGCAGACCGCTAAATCCCGGGATCGGCGGGAACTTCAGGCCAATCTCCTTCAGGCTGAGATCTTCATACGCCTGCCGCCCCCGCGCCGTGATTTGCGGCAACATCGCGGATAGTGCGCGCAGCCGCGCCGCGCGAACATCAGCGCTGGCGTGACCGGCATCCACGAGCCCGAGGTTGTAACGCAAACCCCGCTGGACCGCATCGTTCAGAGAAATATCGATATTCGCGCCGGTCGATTTCTGCGGCACGCTGCCTAAATAAGGATTCTGGCGCTGTGTGGCCTGGGCGCTTGGATTGGTTGTGCCTTCCGCCGGATTGACCGGCCGCGGCGTCGCAACCGAGTAGCGGAGCGGGTCCATCGAGTTCGTTTGGCCCCATGCAAAGCCAGCCGCCAGAAGCCCCGCCGCCAGAAGTCTTGCATTCGTCATTGCCTTCACCTTCGCTTCCAACACCTCCTTGGATCAAAAAGAGACCGATTGGTTTCAGGAAACTTTCGCGAGTTTCTGATATCTTAATAAGCAAAAGACCGATCGGTCTTTTTTGGGAGAACCAAAGTGCCGGCCAATACTTTGACAAAAGGCGCGCGGACCCGCCAGCAGATCGTGGAAGCGGCGGCGTCCATCTTTAATCAACGCGGGTATGAAGGCAGCACGCTGTCCGAGCTGATGGAAGCCACAGGTCTCGAGAAAGGCGGGATTTATCGCCACTTCTCAGGCAAGGAAGAGCTGGCGGCCGAGGCCTTCGACTATATGTGGCAAACCGCACGAGACCTCCGTCTGTCCGGCTTGAACGGTTTGACGGGGGTAGTGTGGCTGAAAGCCTACATCTCGAACTTTGTAAACAATCGCTCTCCGGTAGCCGGCGGGTGCCCGATCCTGAATACCGCGATTGATGCCGACGACGGCAATCCGATGCTCCGGATGAAGGTCACGAAGGCGCTGAAATCCTGGCGATGCCGCCTTCGAACCGTGATTGAAAACGGTATGGAAAGCGGCGAGATCCGTCCGGACGTGGATGCGAGAGCGGCCGCGACTCTGATCGTCGCGACGCTTGAAGGCGCTTTAATGATGAGCCGGATTGAGCGGACGTACCAACCGCTGCGCGACGTGCAACGCCATCTGAACGGCTATATCGACCGCGAACTGGCTGCGCAGACGGTGAACTAACAAGCTCGACGGCGGGTCCTACACGATCTCGCGATCGTCCCGCACCGCAGGCCGCACTGCCCCATCTTTACGGCTCAGATCGTCAGCCAGAATCACGGCCTCGGCCAGATCACGCATGGAGCGCCGCAGCCGGCGGCTTTCATTCCGCAGCCGCAGATAAGCCTCCTCTTCCGTGATGCCATGGCGGAACTGCAGAATACCCTTCGCCCGCTCCATCACCTTGCGCGCTTCGAGGGTCCGCTTCATATCAAGCGTCTCCGACATCAGCCTCGCGTTCTGAATCGCGATCGCCGCCTGCCCTGCCACTACCGTCAGAAACCCGGTTTCATCGTCGCTGAATACCCGCGATTCCTTCGTGTAGATCACAATAGACCCGATCGCCTTCCCCACCGAAAGAAGCGGGGCGGCCAACGCCGAAACCAGCCCCGATTTCCGCGCCAGCTCCGGATACCGATACAGCTTCTCCAGACCGATGTCGCGAATCGCTACCGGCGTCCGGTCACGAATCACCGCCTCGATCAGCGATCCCTCCATGCGAATCGGCAGCCGATTCATGTAATCCGGCGACGAACACCGCGATGCGCTGACCGTCAGATCTTTCTTCTCCTCATCCACCAGAAGAATCGCGCACACCGCCGAATCGAGCGCCTCCGCCACCATCTCGCAGATCGACTGCAGAATGCGCTCCAGATAGCTCTCAGCCGAAATCGTCTGCGCAACCGCCGCCAGCGTCTCCATGCGCTTCACGGCGCTGAGCGACCGGTCCGCCAGTTTGTGGCGGCCGATGAGCCCGCCCATCTGCTCGCCAATAAACGTCAGGAGCGCTACTTCATCGGAAGAATGCGGATGCGCCTCACGGTGCTGCACGTTAATAACACCGATCAGTTCACCGCCGCTCACGAGCGGCACCGAAAGAAACGCCTCGTACGTGTCCTCGGGCAGCGAGCTGAAAGTTTTGAACCGCGCATCGGCCGAAGCGTTCCGCCCCAGCGCCACCACGGAATTGTGCGCCGCCACCCAGCCCGTGATGCCTTCACCCATCTTCAGCCGTACATTGCCGATTTCCGCATCGTGGGGCAACTGCGACGCGCGCAGTACCACTTCATTCGTCGACGCGTCGATCAGATAGACCAGACACGCGTCCGAGTCCGCGACGTTCATCGCCAAACTGACCAGTTCTTTCAAAATCGCCTCCAGATCCTGAGCAGAGCTCACGATGCTGCTGATCCGGTGAAGAAGATCGACCTGAGTGGGGCCTGGTTCGGTCATTGTAGATGCCATAAACGGGAGCCCTGATGAGGGCCTGAACCCCCAGTCTACGGGCCAGCGACACCAGTGGTCCAATTCAAATTTTGAATGGAGAGAATGCGTTACTCGAGCTCGAAATCCACCGTTCGCACAGCCGTCATGGCGTCCGCCTGCATGCCGGCCTTCACCTCAAGCCGGTAAGCGCCGGCCGGCAATTTCTCCAGGTTCAGCCCCGTTGCGAAGGGAATCAGCGGATTTCCCGGCCGAATGTAGCTGGAAATGGCCCCGACGCCCGAATCTCCGCGAATTTCGCCGCTTTTTGCGTCCAGAATCCGGTATTGGAGCAAAACACCCTGCGCCGCGCCAGGATCGTAAATTTCGGCATAGAGATAAAACGGCGCGCTGCGCGGGAATTTTGTGGCCGAGGATGGCACAAACACCCGCCCGCCCGCGCTCAGTGGCGCTTTGCCTTCCAGAAATAAACGGCTGCCCGCGTCCTCCGCCTCCACGGGATGTGTCTCCGAGCTCAACACCAGCGACGAAATCGCGAACGCCGACCCGTTCCACGGCGCCACCGCGAGCGGCGCCTCCAGCTTCGCCACCGCATTCGGGCCCGTCCCCAGAGAGAGCTGAAATTTGTAATCGCCCGGCGCGATGTTGAACGTGTGTTCGTAGTGATACGGCTTCTTCAGCAGAGCGTCCGCCTGCTGCTGGTCCGCTGCGTCCAGCGCGACCGTATCGGCAAATCGCGCCGCCGTACCGCCATCCGCCCGTACCGCCGATCCCACCAGATCGATCTGCCCATGGAGACCGTCCTTGTCTTTCTCGAATTTCATTCCGGTGGGAACCATATCAACGACCAGGTGAACGCTTGCCCGATTCGCGCCCGCGTAAAACCAGGGAAGCGCCATCGCTGCGTTCAGGTTTCCGCTACCCGCCTTCGCCTCCAGCGCTTGTCCGGCGATCTTCCCCGCCACTACGTCCACTTCCTTCTCAGTGCAGTATTCGCGCCGCGCACGCAATTCCGCGCCCTTTACGCTCGTTTTGACACGCAGATCGTGGCACGATCCTTCTTTCGACTGCGGAGGAACATACGCAAGGCGATACGAATCGTCCTGCTCGCGCGCAATCGAGGCCAGTTCCTCCGGCAGCTTCGAAGAAAACAGAAAGACGCGGCCGCCGGTTGAATCCGCCAGATATTGAGCCAGCGTGGCCGCGGAGATCAATGGAATCGTCACCCTTCCGGCGACCGCGGCGGCTGACCGGCCCAGTTCGCTCGCGTTGCCGGTATCCACGCCACCAGGCGGCGCCACCGCATCGATCGCCGTATTCGATCGATTGCAGGCCTTCGCCGTCGATTCAAAGTCCGTGACCGATTGTATTATCGTGCCCGTAAACAGGATGAGGGACGTCCGCCCCGCGCTGCCCTGGAGCGACTCGCAAACCGCCTCCAGCGACCCGCTCAGTCCAACTGTACCGGCCTTCGAACCAGCGCCGAGAATGCCACCCATCATAGCGGCCGGGATCGGTTTCAGATTCAACGGCGCCGCCGCCGCTTTCTTCAACGGCTCTTTCGCATTCGTAAAATTCTGCAGAACTACCGGGCCGGAAATTCCGAACGAAGCGATCGCCATATAACGATCCGGACTCGCCATAGCTTCGATAAAGCCAATGGCGGCCTCCTCGCTCTGGGACTGCAGCGCGGCAGGCATCATACTGAAATCCAGATAAATCACGAAGTGCTTCGGCGCAGCGTCTTTGTTCGTGGCGGCCCGCGTCACGCTCGTAATCTTCTGCTGCTTGCCGTCTTCCGACACGGAGAAGTCTTTCGCCGTGAGGTTGGACGTGTCGCCCTTCCCCGTGACCGTCACGTCCACCAGCACTTCACGTGTTTCCACGCGAATCACGCCCTGGGCGTACAGCGCGGAAGCAGTCATCCCCAGAAGGACACAGAGTTTTTTCATGGACGGACCTCGAAATCGACCGAACGGGTCAGCGTCTCGGCCGCTCCGGCGTGACCGGCGGAAACTTCCAGCCTGTAGGAACCCGGCGTCAATTTCCCGAAGGGTATCACCGTTGCGACCGGCACAACCGGATTGCCGGGCCGGACGAACGTGGAAACGCTTCCCTTCGGCGCGTCCAGTTTCACCGCGCCTGTCGTGGCATCGACGACGCGATACTGCATGATGAGCGCGGCCGGATTCGCCGCGTCTTCGAATTCGGTATACAGATAAACGCGATCGGACTGCTGAAAACTGACGTGCGCGACGGGGCTGAATTCGTGCCCGGCGGCGATCAGCGCCCCCATGCGCGGCGGGCCGGATACTGCCGTCGCGCCGACGCTCAGCGCAATTTGCCCCATGCCGAAGGTTCCTGCGCTCCACGGCGCGATCGTCAGCGGAACCTCTTTCACGCCCAGCACCGATGTCCCCGATCCCAGCGTGATCCGCAGCGTGTACGCGCCGGATGCCAGCGTGAACGCATGCTCGTAACGTCCGCCGCTGCCGGGCGCGATGGTATCCGCGAAGCGTGACGCCTCCACGCCATCCCGCAGCGCAACCCCCACAATCTCCGTCTGCCGTTTCAATGCACCAGGATCTTCCATCTGTAGCGCCAGATGCACGCTTGCGCGGTTGGCGCCGGTGTAAAAATATGGAACCTGGACAAACGCCTTCAGGGACGGCGCGCCCGCAACCTTCGCGGCTTTCGATTCCAGCCCCGCGCCTTCGATCTTCGACGTGATCAGGTCCGCATTTTTCTCCTCTCCGCCCGCGAAATAACCCTGCCGCGCATAGATCTCCACATGAGGCCGGTTGACCTTGACCTTCAGCGTGTGAAAGGTTTTATCGCGCTCGCTGTCCGGAAGGGCGAACCGCAGCGTGTAAATCAGCCGCGACGACGTAATTCCCTGTTCCAGTGAGCCATCCGTATCGTTGCGATTGAAATACGCCTTCCCGCCGGTTCTGTCGGCGATCTGAATCATCGTGGATATCGCGCCCGTCGCTGGCTGACCGTAAGAGATGAGACCGCGTGTGTCAATCGTGTTCACCGCCGCGTTGGCTTCGTTCAGCTCGTGAAGTGTCTTGTCCCACGCGGACTGATACGTGCTGTTGATTAACCATCGTGGAAATGCTTCCGTGATCCAGAAGATGCTCTTGCGCCCTGGTACAGGCGTAAGCTGCTCGGCGAGTTTCTGCAGCGAAAGCCGCGCCTCCTCCGCATTGCGGAGCCATGCGTCGAAGAGTTCCGGGCAGGTGGCATCTTCCATCGGAGCGTCCGATGGCGGTACATTCTGATCGCCGCCTGCCGTCTCCGCCGGGCTGAGTCCAAATGCCGCGGAGCATTCCAGGTCTCGCCCTCCCTCTCTGGAAGTCGGATCCAGATTCCCGCCGCGCTTCTTCACATTCGCGCGCATCCCCGTCGCCCGATGATTCGCCAGCGCGTGCCGCAGCGCATCGCGGTCGGTCGTATAGTCCGCAAAAAGCACCAAACCCTGATGGCGCACGATCGCATAGAGCGCGATTCGCTCGTCCGCCGGAAGCTTCGCCATCACATCCGTAACGCTCTTCCGCGCCTGATACGCATCCTCGAAATAACTGTTGACCTCGTCGACAATGATGGCGGTCGAGTGCCCGGCTGCGGCCGTCTCACTGCCAGCGCCAGTTTCAGGCGCAGGATGCAGCGGCGTGGGCCTGCCCGTAATCGGCGCGAACTTGCTCCCAGTCTCGAAGGATGTGATGGTCCGCGGCTTGCCTTCGTCCGTAATCGAAAAATCGTCTTTGGTGAGCCCCTGAATGGGAACGCCTTTGCCGTCAGTCACACTCACGTCCACAACGACCTCGCGCGAGTCCACATTGAAAACGTTTTGCGCCATCAGCGGGCCGATGCTGAATGCGATGGTCAATAAGGCTGCGTGAAATTTCTTCATGGACGTATCTCGAAATCGATTGAGCGAGTCAGTCTCTCAGCTGCGCCGGCTGCCCGGCCGTCAATTCCAGCCGGTACGCTCCCGCCGTTAACTGCGCGAACGGTACAACTGTCGCGACGGGCACCACCGGATTTCCGGGCCGCACGAAGCCCGCCACGCTGCCCTCGCCATCGAATCTGATCGCGCCAGTCGCGGCATCGAGCACGCGATACTGCATCGTGATCCCCGCCGCGTTCACCGCATCCTCGAATTCCGTATACAAATAGACCCGGTCGGACTTCTGAAAACTCGCATGCGCAACCGCACTGAATTCATGTCCCGCCGCAACCAGAGCCCCCACGCCCGACGGACCCGAAACAGCCGTCGCGCCCACGCTCAGCGCAATCTGACCCATCCCGAAGGTTCCTGCACTCCACGGTGCGATCGTCAGCGGGACCTCTTTCACGCCTGTTACCGATGTCCCTGACCCCACTGTGATCCGCAGCGTGTACGCGCCGGACGCGAGCGTGAACGCATGTTCGTAACGTCCGCCGCCGCCGGGCGCGATGGTATCCGCGAAGCGTGACGCCTCCACGCCATCCCGCAGCGCAATCCCCACAATCTCCGTCTGCCGTTTCAGCGCGCCAGGATCTTCCATCTGCAGCGCCAGATGCACGCTCGCTCGATTGGCTGCGGTGTAAAAGTACGGAACCTGAACGAACGCGTGAAGCGGCGCCGCCTCCGCGGACTTCGCGGGCTTCGATTCCAATCCCGCGCCTTCGATCTTCGACGCGACCAGGTCCGCCGCTTTCTCTTCCCCGCCCGCGAAATAACCCTGCCGCGCGTAGACCTCCACGCGAGGCCGGTTTACCCTGACCTTCAGCGCATGAAACGTCTTATCGCGCTCGCTGTCCGGAAGCGTGAACCGCAACGTATAGATCATCCGCGACGCCGCAATCCCCTGCTCCAGAGCCGCGCCTGTATCGTTGCGATAGAAATACGCTTTCCCGCCGGTTGCCTCCGCGATCTGAATCATGGTGGATATAGCGCCCGTCGCGGGCTGGCCATAAGCAATCATTCCGCGCGTGTCAATCGTGTTTACCGCTGCGTTAGCCTCGTTCAGAGCATGAAGCGTCTTACCCCACGCGACCTGCCCGTCGCCATGAATCAACCATTGTGGAAAAGCTTCCGTGATCCAGAAAATGCTCTTTCGCCCCGGTAACGGCGAAAGTTGTTCGGCAACCTTCTGCAGGGAAAGCCGCGCGTCATCTGCGTTACGAAGCCAGGCATAGAGGACCTCCTGACAGCCCGAGAGCGGCCTGTCCCAGAGCGGAAATCTTTGATCGCCGCCGAGCGTCTCAGCCGGACTGAGTCCTATCGATTTCGCGCAGTCAAAATCAGCCCCATGAGGACCCATCGGACCACGCGGCGGTTCGTCCTTGTCCCGTCCCGCCTGCATCGCGGCCGCGCGGTGCGTCGTCAGCACGCGCCGCAGCGCATCACGGTAGGTCGTATAGTCCTGCAGGAGCAAAAGACCCTGATGACGCACGATTGCATAGATCGCGATTCGCTCGTCCGGCGGCGTCTTCGCCATCAGATCCAATACGCTCTTCTGCGCCTGATACGCATCCTCGAAATAACTATTGACTTCATCCAGAATGATCGCGGTCGAGTGCCCGGCTGCGGTCGTCTCCCCGCCAGCGCCAGTCTCAGGCGCAGGATGCAGCGGCGTGGGCCTGCCGGTAATCGGTTCAAACTTACTCCCCATCTCGAAGGATGTGATGACCCGCGGCTTGCCCTCATCCGTAATCGAAAAATCGTCCCTGGTGAGCCCCTGGATGGGCACGCCTTTGCCGTCCGTCACTGTCACATCCACCGCAACTTCGCGCGAGTCCGCGTGGAAGACATTCTGTGCCACCAGCGTGCCGGCGCTGACGGCAATCGTCAACAAGGCCGCGTGAAATCTCTTCATGGGCGTATCTCGAAGTCGATCGAGCGAGTCAATGCCGCAACTCCGCCATGACCTGCTGTTACTTCCAGATGGTAGGCTCCAGCCGCTAATTCCGCAAATGGTACGACCGTCGCGACCGGCACCACCGGATTCCCGGGCCGCACGAAGCCCGCTACGCTTCCCTTCGCGCCGTCGAGTTTCACCGTTCCGCTCGCGGCGTCCAGTACGCGATACTGCATCGTGAGACCAGCCGGATTAACGGCATCCTCGAATTCCGTGTACAAATAGACGCGGTCGGACTTCTGAAAACTCGCATGCGCGACCGGACTGAATTCATGCCCCGCCGCAATCAGCGCGCCCGTGCGCGACGGACCCGAAACGGCCGTCGCGCCGACACTCAGCGCGATCTGCCCCATCCCGAAGGTTCCGGCGCTCCACGGGGCGATCGTTAGCGGAATCTCTTTCACGCCTGTTACCGATATCCCTGATCCCACCGTGATCCGCAACGCGTAAGTACCGGCCGCCAGCGTAAAGGCATGTTCATAGCGCCCTCTACTCTCCGGCGGGATCGTATCCGCGAAGCGTGACGCCTCCGCCCCATCCCGCAACGCAATCCCGACAATCTGCGTTTGCCGTTTCAGCGCGTCAGGATCTTCCATCTGCAGCGCCAGATGCACTCTCGCGCGGTTTGCGCCCGTGTAAAAATACGGAACCTGGACAAACGCCTTCAACGGCGGAGCGTCCGCGACCTTCGCGGCCCTCGACTCCAGCCCCGCACCCTCGATCTTCGACGTGATCAGATCCGCATTTTTCTCCTCACCGCCCGCGTAATAACCCTGCCGCGCATAGACCTCCACATGAGGCCGGTTTACCTTGACCTTCAAGGTATGAAATCTCTTATCGCGCTCGCTATCCGGAAGCGCAAAGCGTAGCGTGTAGATCACCCGTGACGCCGCAATTCCCTGCTCCAGCGCGCCATCCGTATCGTTGCGATTGAAATACGCCTTCCCGCCGGTTCTCTCCGCAATCTGAATCATCGTGGAAATGGCGCCAGTCGCCGGTTGCCCATACGAGATGAGCCCGCGTATGTCGATGGTGTTCACTGCTGCATTGGCTTCGTTCAGTTCGTGAAAGGTTTTGTCCCACGCGAACGCATCGGCGCCGTGGATCAGCCATCGGGGAAACGCTTCCGTTATCCAGAAAATGCTCTTGCGTCCGGGTATAGGTGTAAGCTGCTCTCCGAGCTTCTGGAGAGAGAGCCTCGCCTCCTCGGCGTTGCTATGCCATGCATCGAACAACTCCGGGCACGTTCTCAGCGGGCCGCTCCATGGCGGCATGTCCTGATCGCCTCCGGTCGTCTCTGCTGGACTCAGACCAAATGCATTTGCGCAAAGCTCGTCTTGCGCCCTCGCTCTGTGCGTATAAGGGTCGCCATTCGCGGGTGGGTCAAGTTCGTCACCCCCCGCGATATCCCCACCCCTGGACCGCACATTCGCGCGCATCCCCGTCGCCCGGTGATTCGCCAGCGCGTGCCGTAGCGCATCGCGATCGGTCGTATAGTCCGCGAAGAGCACCAAACCCTGATGACGTACAATTGCATAGAGCGCGATTCGCTCATCCGCCGGAATCTTCGCCATTACATCCGTAACGCCCTTCTTCGCCTGATACGCGTCCTCAAAGTAGCTGTTGACTTCGTCGAGAATAATCGCGGTCGAGTGCCCGATCGGAGCCGCTTCAGCGTCGGTGACCGGCTCAGGCGCAGGATGGAGCGGCGTCGGCCGGCCTGTGATCGGCGCGAATGCGTCTGCAATCGCGAACGACGTAATCGTCCGCGGCTTGCCTTCATCCGTAATCGAGAAATCGTCTTTCGTGAGTCCCTGAACCGCCACACCCTTCCCGTCGGCGACAGTCACATCCACTACCACTTCGCGCGAATCCACCCGGATCACCTGCGCCTCCGCCCAGGGAGTCGCCGTCGCCGCGAGCATGCAGACAGCAACTACCTTCACCATGGAATATCGACGCCCGTGCTCTGTTCCGCCATCGACGCGCCTTCCGAATCCCGCACCACCAGGCGCACCAGATATTTCCCCGGCTTCAGCGTGAAATCCGTCGAATCTTCGATCCCCGATTTCAGCCACGCGCTCAGCGTCTCGTCTTTCAAACGCAGCTCGATCGTCTTCTGAAACGCCTGCACGAAATTGCCGTTCGAATCGAAAATCCCGATGACCATCGTCACGTCGTCCCGGTTCCGGCCTTCATCCTTCTTCAAGGCCAGCTTCGTCGCATCCACTCTCACATTCGCCGTCAGCGTAGCGGTATCGCCATCTTTAAAAAATTCCGCCTGAAGCCGCACCGGCAGCGTTTTCACATCCTGATTGGAAAAAAATGCATCCTGAAGCTGTTGCCGGAGCTGCTCCGCCGGGTCGTCCGGCTTCACATCCACGAAGTAAGTGGAGCGCGCCTGCACGGTGAAACCACGCGGATTCGTCAGCGTCACCTTCAACTTATGCGCCTTTTTATCGTCCTTCTTCAGCTCGTCCGGTGAAAACGCCAGCATGTAGACGTATTCCGGCGGCGACGCCACACGCTGGATCCCTTCATCGTAGTCATTCGTCCCGCGATAGAACCTGCCGCCGGTTCCGTCCGCCAGATCCGCCATCGCATCAGTCACGGCCATCGCTTCCTGGTTCGCGTACAGGGACTTGACTGGATCGGGTTTACCGCGGAAGCTCGCGTCCGGGGCGGTCGTATACAAACCCCTCGCATCGAGGCCGCCAATCACCACGTTCGAACTGAGCGCATTGTCGATCAGCTTTGTCTGCTCGAAACGCTTGTCGTCCAGAACCAGAAACCCGGGCGAAATCACCACAAGACTGCGGTAACCAGGCAACGCCGCCATCCTGCCGATCAGATTTCGGATCGTGCCGAGTGAAGCTTCCGTCGAGTTGTCGCCCGTCATGACCGCGGTCCGCGCAGCCTGGTCTACCATCCGCTCGGCGACATCCGGTTTAAAGTCGCACTCCGTGATTGCTTCCCGCATGAGGACACCCTTCGCGCCACCCTCATGTTTGTTGTAGACCAGGTCGCCCATGAAGTAGCTGACCTGTGGACACCTGCTCGCCGCCATCACCGCTTCCGCGGAAGCGCGGCCAATCGTGATCGCCATCATGGCCGCGTGCAGCCGGTCGAGGTCCGCCGTAAAATCCTGCATCTGCCGGCCGGAGGTTGTAAAAATTCCGACCCTCTCACCGCTCTGGCTCAGCTTCAGCGAATCGATCTGCCGCTTCGCCGCGTCACGCGTGCGCACCAGATCCGGCAGGCTCATGTGCTCGTCGTCGAACAGATACGCGACAAAACGGTCCGGCAGCCGGGCGACCTGAATAGCGCTCGCCGGCGCCTCCCCCGGTTGCGCCGCCTTGGTCATCGTCGCCGTGGTCTCAAATTTTTGCACGCTGAATTTGGAAATGACCTGCGGCTTGCCGTTGTCGAACAGGTGGAAATCTTCCACTTTGAGCGTGCCGACCTCATGGCCGCTCGCGTCGCGAACCACAACCGGCACCTGTACCAGATTCGTGGAGGACCGGAAAATCGCGGTCGCCGGAGTCGCGCTCACTTCCGGCGCATTTTGCGCGGCGGCTGGCATTGCGGTCAGTACCGCGACCCATGTGAAACGTCGAAACCTTACCATGGAATCTCAACTCCCGTGCTCTGTTCCGCCATCGACGCTCCTTCCGAATCCCGCACCACCAGACGTACCAGATATTTTCCCGGTTTCAAAGTGAAATCGGTCGCATTTTCGATCCCCGATTTCATCCACTCGCTCAACGTCTCATCTTTTAGCCGCAACTCGATCGTCTTCTCAAAGCCCTGCACGAAATTGCCGTTCGAATCGAAGATCCCGATCACCACTGTCAGGTTATCGAGATTTCGCCCTTCATTTTTCCTCAGCGCCAGTTTCGTCGCGTCTACCCGCACGTTGGCCGTCAAAGTCGCATCATCGCCGTCTTTGAAAAATTCCGCCTGCAGCCGCACGGGAAGCGTTTTCACATCCTCATTCGAGAAAAACGCATTTTGAATCTGCTGCCGGATCTGCGCAGCCGGATCCTCCGGCTTCACATCCGCGAAGTACGCCGCGCGCGCCTGTACCGTGAATCCGCGGGGATTCGTCAGCGTCACTTTCAGGGAGTGCGCGCTCTTGTCATTTTTCCTGAGCTCAGCCGGCGAGAACGCCAGCATATAAACATATTCCGGTGGCGACGCCACACGCTGAAAGCCTTCGTCGTAGTCGTTACTTCCGTGATAGAACGTGCCGCCGGCGCCCTCCACCAGATCCTGCATCGCGTCCGTCTGTGCCAGCTGTTCCTGGTGTACATACCGCGTCTTCACCGGATTCGGCGGGCCACTGTTCTCAGCGTTAAACACCCCATCCGTATAGACCCCGCGCGCATCCAGCCCGCTGATCACCACATTCAAAGCAGCCGCGTTATCGATCAGCTTCGCCGCTTCGGGATGTCTGTCATTCAGAACAAGAAACCCGGGAGAGATCAGAACAATGTTGCGCTTTCCCGGCATCGCCGCCATCCGGCCGATGAGCGTACGCACGGCATCCAGTGAAAACTCGGTCTCGGTATCGCCCGTCAGCACCGCGGCGCGTGCCGCGGCGTCCGCCATCTGTTCCGCCAGCGTCACGGACATGTAGTGGCATTTCGCGATCCCTTCCGCCACAAGCAGTTGCCTCGCGGTTCTGTCGTGCTGATTGAAAACCAGGTCCCCCATGTAATAGGT
>DASYCD010000093.1:0-3157 GCA_036500405.1 Bryobacteraceae bacterium | reverse complement strand
TTCCTGGTAGTCTGGCTTGTCGCCCTGCTGATGTTTCGCAAAGCGGTTTAGGCGGCCCTTCTTCCTGAAGAGCGGATGCAGGTATTCCCTCGCGCCAAAAAGCGCGACGGAATATCTGCATGCCGTTGCCGGTCCTGCGCTATCCCCCCAATTGAAGGGTGTCGAAGGCCCGGCCGTCTGGAGGGGCCTGTATGTATCAACCCGGTCATACCAGGACGGACACGCAACCGGAAGCGACGATCTCGCAGCCGCCTCGTAGAAATCACCGCCGAACTCCAGGATTTTCTGGACAACGCCGGGGTGGCGTTTCACTGGGTTGCGGAAGACGGGACAATCCTGTGGGCCAATAAAGCATTCCGGAGGCGAGTCAGAATTTCGCCGATCAGGGAAGGGAAGTTCGCTCCCACACGTTGCGTGACCGTAGATATAACGGATCGGAAGAATGTTAACGATCTTCAGCAGCGCCTGTGCGCCATCGTGTAATCGTCAGATGACGCGATCATTGCCAGAGACCTGAGTGGAATAATCGTCAGCTGGAATCGCAGCGCGGAACGGATTTTTGGCTACGCTCCGGATGAAGCAATCGGCAACCACATCTCGATCCTTGCCGCGCCCGGCGGCGCCGACGAACCTCCCGAAATTCTCGATCGTCTCCAAACGGGCTAGCGCGTCGACCACTACAAAACCAGGCGAAAAACAAAAGACGGAAGGATTCTGACGATCTCGCTGACCGTTTCCCCGCGGTTGGATGAGCAGGGCGGAATCGTTGGAGCTTCGAAGGTTGCGCGGGATATGACGGCGGGCGAGTGTCACGCCGACGCCCTGAGCGCCGCCAATGATGCTCTCGCCGCAGCGAATGCTGACCTCGAGCAATTCGCCTATTCCGCCTCTCACGACCTCCAGGAACCTCTCCGGATGGTAGCGATCTACAGCGAATTGCTGACGCGAACTTTCCGGGATAAGCTCGGTTCCGAAGGCGCCGAATATCTGGACTACGTGGTTCAGGGTGCGCTTCGCATCGAGCAGCTGTTGAGGATCTCCGCTCATATACGCTCGTCTCCGTATCTCAGAAGAACCCTGTGGACGATGTGGATTCGAATGCCGTCCTGGACAAGGCTCTCTTCACGCTGCGGCCAGCCATCCTCAACTGCTGCGCGTTGATCACGCGCGGCCCTTTACCGAAAGTGCGGCTGCAGGAGTTCCGGCTCGAGCAGCTCTTCCACAATCTGATCTCCAACGCATTGCGTTACCGGAAGGGTATTCACCCCGAAAATCAAGATATCCGCGGAACCGGAAGACAATGGCTGGCGATTTGCAATTCAGGACGACGGGATCGGCGTCGATCCACGCTACGAGGAGCAAATTTTTGAACTCTTTAAACGTCTTCACAGTGCCGCAAAGTACCCCGGGAGCGGCATGGGGCTGGCCATCTGTAAACGCATCGTCGAACGCGCCGGCGGCCGGATCTGGGTCGAATCCGGAGCCGGCCGCGGATCGACGTTTTACTTTACGATCCCGCAGTGAGGCGAATCGCGATTCCGGCCGCAACTCCGTCACCATCGTTCTGGTAGAAGACAACCCGGCGGACGTACGTCTCGTGCAGATCGCGCTCGAAGAGCATGACATTGCAGGCGAACTCCTCGTCTTCGCGGACGGAGCAGAAGCGATTCAGTTCATTGAGAAGATCGAATCAGGTTCGGGCCGGTGCCCGGATATGATGATCCTGGATCTCAATCTTCCGAAACGCCCCGGCCGTGAAGTGCTCCAGTGCAGAGATCGTTCCGGAAAACTCCGCAACATTCCGGTCGTGGTTCTGAGCTCGTCTGACGCCGCCCAGGACCGCGACGAAGCCGCCCGCCTCGGCGCTGATCTCTATCTGCGAAAGCCGTCCCATCTGGATGAATACCTCCGCATCGGCGCGACCCTTAGAGAACTGCTCCGCCTGCCACCGAACTAATTTCTTCAATGGCCCCGAGCGTGCAAACTACTCTCGCAGGAGACCACTACATTGCGCACTCATAAGATCCTCGTGCCACTTTTGTTTACTGCGGTTTCTCTGGTTGGAACCGCTCAGACGCAGCCGGATAACACGAAAGTCAATCAACGCGATCGCTCGTCTGCGGAACCGACCGCCGACCAGCAAAAGATGAACTCGTCGGACCAGAAGCTCACGGCCTCCATCCGTAAGTCAATCCTGGATGACAAATCGCTTTCCACCTACGCTCACAACATCAAGATCATCAGTCAGGACGGAACGGTCACCCTGAAGGGACCGGTCCGTTCCGAAGACGAACGGAAATCGATCGTATCCAAAGCGACTGCCGCGGCAGGCAACGCAAAAATCAACGATGAACTCTCAGTCAAACCGTAGTGGGGGGGCAGGTTGGCAACCTGTCGGCCGATTGTAAATCGGCCCCACGAAATCACAAAGAAAAGGAAAATCATATGGCAGGCAAAAACACAGCAGTATTCGGCATCTACAAACATCGCCTCGAAGCGGAGGAAGCCGTGGACCGCATCGCGGCCGCCGGCTTCGAATATAACGACATCTCTGTCCTTCTTCCCGATGCCCAGAGCTCCAAAGAGTTCGCGCACGAGAAGAACACAAAGGCGCCCGAAGGCACCGCAACGGGCGCGACGGCGGGCGGGGTCGTGGGCGGAACACTCGGACTTCTCGCCGGTATCGGCGCGCTCGCCATCCCGGGGCTCGGCCCGTTCATAGCTGCAGGCCCGATTGTCGGCGCTCTGGCGGGAGCCGGTGCGGGCGGGGCAGTAGGTGGAATCATCGGCGCTCTGGTCGGAATGGGAATTCCCGAGTATGAAGCGAAACGGTATGAGAACCGCGTGAAGGACGGCGGAGTGCTGCTTTCCGTTCACTGCGATACGTCAGAGGAAATTGACCGCGCAAAGGAATGTTTAAAACGCACCGGCGCGGACGATATCTCCTCCGCTGGCGAAAAATCCGTTAGCAGCCATCACGTCCAGGCCGAACCACGCAAATCGAGCCCGGAAGCTCGCTATTAGTCGACGGTCACTCCCGCTCGACGTTGTGGGTGTGCACGGGCCAGCGCAGATACGTTTCGAGCGCGTCTGCGAGCGCCGAGCCGCAGGAAGACGCGTTCATCGCCGCGTGGTGTTCGAAGCCATTCCGGCAGAT
>DASYCD010000092.1:0-2564 GCA_036500405.1 Bryobacteraceae bacterium | reverse complement strand
GAGAATGACGCGGCTTGCTCTCGGTTTGGCGTTCGGTGCGGCGGCGGCGCTGGCGGCGCCACACACCGAAACGGTTGACTTCGCTCCCGGCGGCACAATCCGGATCGATCGCGCGGATGGCTATGTTTCGATCGAAGCATGGGATGAGCCGAAGGTCGAGATCACGACGAACGAGACCGCGAAGGCTCGGATCACGACGTCGCATCCATCCGCTTCAGAGCTGGTGATTCAGACGGAGCTCACGCATCATCCGAACTTTGCGAAGCGAGTGGCGCACGTGGGAATCCACGCGGACGCCGACTATGTGATTCGCGTACCGCGCAACTCACATCTGGTAGTGACGCATGCGAACGGATATCTCGGGATCACCGGCGTGGCCGGCGATATCGAGGCTCACGACCGCCGCGGCGATATCGTTCTGATGCTGCCCGATCTCGCGAAGTACGATATCGACGCGCGGACGAAAATCGGCGTGGTGACATCGGACGAGAAGGGCAGAATGAGCAACCGCCGCATTACCGGCGAGACTTTTGCCGCGGGCAACCAGCAGACCCGGCATCTCCGCCTCCGCATGGGTTTCGGCGGCATCACGATTAAGGAATTGCCCGCCGAAGCTATCGGCCCCGCATGAACCGTCTCAGGAGCGCGATGATCGCGTACGCCGTACTCGGCGCCGCGGCCTGGTTTCTGCTGAGCGGGACGGCGCTGCTGATCGTCGGCGTGGTTCTCCTGGCATTCGCGGCGAAGACACTACTCTGGCACTTCAAACCGCCTGCGGATTAGTGCAGTGCCCGGCAGCGATGACCTGCCGGGCGTTCGTTTTGGAGCGGCGCTTAGGAGCCCGTTGAAAAACGCCATTTGAGCGTGGAATTCTCCGTTTCCGGAGTCCCATCTTCAGATTTGGGTGGCGGGATGAGGAATGTTACGGGGTCTGGCGGGCCGTTAAAGGCGTGCCGATGGGGTATTGCCGGCAGTTACACGCACTGCGCCCTGAGTTTCGGGATTCTCAGCAGATTGTAAGCGGCGCATCCGAATACAAAAAGCCATTTCACTTTTTCCAGACCTCGCAGTTTCACTTTTTTCAAGCCCGCCGTCTGCTTCAGCCATCCGAAAGGTTTCTCCACCAGCCAGCGCTTACTCAGGCTGATCCGGTATCCTTCATGGCGTGTAGTGCGTCCGTCAACAGCGCTGCGCCGGTTCTTATTGTTCTGCGTGAAGTGGGGTGTGACTCCCATCCCGCGCACCGTGTCCACAAAATCCCGTGTGTCGTAAGCCTTGTCGGCGCCCAGCGTGATTCGTTTCCGCTTCTTCTTCACGATCCCGGCTACCATCAGAGTCCCCGCATCGCGCTCGGCTTTGCCATCCGCCTGGGTCGCCATGGCCGCCGCAATCAGTCCGTTGCGATTCTCCACCACCGTATGGCCCAGATAGCTCAGCTTCGCTTCCTGCCCGTACGACTTCTTATACAACCGCGCTTCCGGATCGGTCTTCGATTCGTGAGTCTGATTGCTTCTCTTGTCGCCGTGGAAATCACGCCCCGCATCCGGTCCGCCTTCGCCGCCGTCTTTTCTCTGGAAGCTTCTATGGCTCGCCCAGGCTTCGATCAGCGTGCCGTCCACCGTGAAGTGTTCGTCCGACATCAGGCCTTTCGCCCGGGCATTCACCAGCCGGAAGAAGAGTTGCGCCACTTCCTGATTCAGCAGCCGCTCGCGATTCTTGCTGAAGACCGCGTGGTTCCACACCTCGTCGTCGATCTCCAGTCCCACAAACCAGCGGAACAACAGGCTGTAGTCCAGTTGTTCCATCAGCAGACGTTCGCTGCGCACCGAATAGAACGCCTGTATTAACAGCGCACGGAACAGCCGCTCCGGCGCGATGGACGGACGGCCCACCTCTGAATACAGCGTGTCTAACTTCGACGACATGCCCTTCAGCACTTCATCCGCCAGTTTTCGCACGGCCCGCAGCGGATGATCCTCCGCAATCCGCTCTTCCAGTGAGATGTAACTGAACATTCCCGACTGCAGTTTTCCGTCGCTTCCACGCATGTCTGTATAGACGTGGACGACATTCTTCAGGTGTCTTGTTCCGGGAGGTTTTTCAACAAGTTCTTAGATCCGGTGTGTCCGTGCCGTGATTCTGCCTGATTGTCAGGCCGCCTTTCGCGACGACGAGCGCGTAGCCCGGAATATCTCTGGTTTCACGGTGAAACCTGAGTTGGAAGCGCTCCGTCAGCATCGACTGCAGCAGCGGCTTCAGTTGCTCACCCCCTCCGGAATTCGGATTTGCTTTTGCGGTTATGTCGTACCGCTCATTCTCGGTCCATCCAGGGGCGTTCGCAATCTGGCTCTCCCGGACGCCAAAGGCCTGAGCTACCAATATTCTGGTGGGGATGTTCATGGCCTGATATAGCCCACCTTTCAGGCCACCTGTACGGAAGCCACGCTCACCGCTCCGATTGATCCTGATCGATGCGGCATCAAATACTCCTGGGGGTTGAGCTCCGAGCGAGGAGGTAACTCCAACCGCCACCAGTGTCAGACGCAGGAGCGAGGAAAGACTCA
>DASYCD010000091.1:0-17967 GCA_036500405.1 Bryobacteraceae bacterium | reverse complement strand
CGGCGTATCCACCGCATTCGTATAAAGCGCGGGCGAGAGCGTATCAATAAGCCTTGTAACGGATTCAGCCAGGAAAACCGCGCTGAAAAAGCCGCTCGCTACGTAGGTATTTCGATCCAGATGAAGCGGATAGCGGGACAGAAACAGGATCAGCACAATAATGATGGCGGCCAGGGCAAAGTGCACGGAGCGGTCGAACACGAGTTCATAGTAGAGGGCGATCGTTCGCGCCGATTGGTTTGGCAGGGGAGAGCGCAGAATCAGCGTGGAGACGATAATCGAAAGCCCGAGCGCGCAGTTGAGCGCCCACCGGCCCGCGGTTCGCAGCCCCGGAAAATCGCGGAAAATCAGCGCAAACATCTGATAAACAGCGAGCGAAGCAGTCACCCAGACTGTTGGGGCAGCAGCGACATAGGTCCAGTAATACGCGGGAGATTGACGGGAAAGAGTACTCAGGCCAACATCAAAGAGCGCCGTGGCCGCGAGGTACGAAAACAGGAAGACGTAACGCGAAGTGAGACGAAACTGAAGCAGCCGCGCGGCTGCGAAAGCCGCTGCGGCTGCTTGAAAGATTAACAATATGTCCGATGTCTGGTTGGAAAGCAACGTAGAATTCCGGCATCCTGTCAGGATGTCTAAATCCTACCGCAATCGGACTTAGCGCGCCATCAGGCAGTTGGGGGCGCACTGCGGGGGAGGGAACGCGCTGACGCTTGCCGAGACGGCCAGCCAGGACGCTGCTAAGGTGAGGACGATCATGAGTTTACGCATTTGGTTTTGGGCTCCTATGGGAATCTTTTGGGGTCAACCGTCGGCTGACAATATGCAGTTTATGGAGAATCGCCCCCGAAAGGGCCAAATGCGTGAAGAAGTTATCTATTCAGAAACGCACGGTACTGCATTTTCTGTCGTTAGCTATCGAACGGCAGCGTAGATCCGAGCCGGTGTACAATTTAACCTGAGATTATGCCCAGTGAAAGGCAGGCGGCCGTCGCCGAGTCGTGGCGCAAAACGCTTGCCGGCATCGAACCTCTGCTGGCGCGTTTCGCCTGGCTCGCCTCTCTCAGAAATCAAAATAAAGGTACTTACGAGCACTTCGGACTTGCCGAGCGAATCGGGGAAGATGCCACGGACACGCTGATCCGCCGGAGCCACCTGGAAATATTTCAGGAATGGCTTTGTTTTGGACTGGAACGGCAAAAGGAGGAGATAGAGACCTATTTTGCCAGTCTCGACGGAGATCGCGACAAGATTCTGGCAAATTGGCTCACGCTCGGCCCTTATGCGTCATGGATTCCGGCGGAATCACGCGACGTGGAACGTAAGCTTTTTTACACAGATCTCGAAACGGTGCTGGAACTAATCAGGATCGAGTCCGGCGTGGCTTCTCGGGACCCAGACTTATAGCCAGCCCGACCACCTGGCCAATCACTTCGATTTCGTCCGGATAGGGAAAAGAAAGAATCGGCGCCTGCGATGAAGGGTCCGGAATCAGGCTCAGAATGCCGTCTCGTAGACTGCACCACCGGCAGTAAAACCCGTCCCGATGTTCCAGAAAATAAATGGGCCGGTCGGTTTGGTCCGTCCAGCCGCCGCTCTGAATTTTCCGCTGCGAGTCGTCGATGACCAGCAACGATCCGGCCGGAATCGTCGGGTGCATGCTCCAGTCGTCTGTCCCGACAAAGCCATAGCGAAATCGCTTCACATCAATGCCGCCAACCAGCGCGAGGGGCAGCTTCCCCCATCGCTGTACCACTTCACTGACAAACGTGGTTTTACTGAGATCGATGCCAGGATTCAGCGAGATCGGGATCGTGACTTCGGCCCCGCCATCGGCCGCAAACCCAATGCCATGAGTCTTTTCGATCGCAATCAGACCGGCATCCGACGCCATTCGCTCAGTGCCGATCCCGTACCAGCCGAGAACTTCGTTCAGGTCGAGACGGTAGATACAGCAAAGGGAGTAAAGGCGATAGATCGAGGGCAGAGTGCCCTGATTTTCAATATCGGAGAGTCGGCTGATCAGAACAACGAATTCCTGATTGTCGTGCCGTTCCGCGATTTGCTGGCTGGCGAGCTCCACGTCGCGGAACCTGAGGCTCAGCCGTTCCCGTGCGCGGCGCAACCGCTGTCCAGCCAATTCCATTTCAGTCGATCGTTCCCGGTAATCGCGTCCGGCGCGCGCTCAAAGAGGGCGCCGCATTGGCGCGCAAAGGGGAATTATAGCGTCAATGCTGTTCGCAATCAACAGAATACGCGGAGTTTTGTTCCGAATTCGGAACAGCACTCCTGATTGGTTCGAGAAAATGACAAAAGCCCCCACAGGCCTTTCCGATGGCCGATTTTCGGACCGCTGCGGTCCTCGATCATGATAGTCGCTCTCCCTGGTAAAACAAGCCACAATTCGGGTCTTCTATTACGTAGCCGCGACTTACTTTACGATCGGTGATTTGTTTCCCGAAATCTATTGGATTTCTCTCGATTTAGGCCGTACGATGCTGATAAACTCAGCATGAATGTGAGCCTGACTACCGGATCGGCCTTCCGAGGGTCGTCTGAGCGGATACTGGGGATGATCGCAGGAAGGAGATTTCATGAAGCCAACCGTCGGATTCCAGGGTGAACTGGGCGCTTTCAGCCAGGTGGCCGCCTCGCAGCTGGCTCCGGGCTATACGCCTGTTCCCTTCGGATCGTTCGATCAGGTATTCGAAGCTGCCTCAAACGGAAAAGTGAGCGCGGCCGTGATCCCGATTGAGAACACGTTACACGGATCCGTGCATGAGAATTACGATCATCTGCTGAAGTACAACCTCCCCATTCACGGCGAGACTTTTGTACGCATCGTTCATAACCTGATCGTTCCTCCGAAGGTGAAACGATCGCAGATTCGGCGGGTTTATTCCCACCCGGTTGCATTGAACCAGTGCCGGCATTTTTTCGAGAACAATCCGGAGTTCGAGAAGACCTCGTTCTATGACACGGCGGGAAGCGTCAAGATGCTGATGGAAGATAACTTAACAGACGCTGGCGCAATCGCCTCGGCTACCGCGGCGGAGATATACGGGGCGCGAATTCTGGAGAAATCAATCGAGGACGATCGGCAAAACTATACGCGGTTTTTTCTCCTGAACAAACCTTCCGGAAAAAGATCCGGGAAGAGAATTCCCGAAGTTCGCTATAAGACGTCTGTGGTATTTACAACACGAAATATTCCGGGTGCGTTATTTCGAGCACTGAGCGCCTTCGCTTTGCGAGACCTGAATCTCACCAAGATCGAATCGCGTCCGTTGCGCGGCACACCATGGGACTACCTGTTCTATGTGGATTTCATCGGCCACACAGACGACCAGGTGACCGGCTATGCGCTCGGTCACCTGGCGGAAGTGGCTGATATGTGGCGTGTATTGGGCTGCTACCCCGCAGCCGGTATTCAATAAAGCGAAGCTAGCTGATCGCGACAGCCCGCGCCAGCTTCACGGCCGGATTCGACATCAACTGATCCAGCACATCCTGCGGCACCAGCGTGTCGGTCGAAACCACCGCGATGGCTTCGAGCGGCTCGCCCGCATCGCGCCGGCCCAGAGAGAAATTCGCGATATTGATCCGGTTCGTCCCCAGCACGGACCCCACATGGCCAATCACTCCAGGCACGTCCAGATTCTTCATGCAAACGACATGTCCGGTCAGCGAGGCCTCGCAGTAAATCCCATCCACCTGCATCAGACGAGGCTTACCAAGCACCACGGCGCCTTCCACCGTGGTCACGCTCGAATCGGTTTCCACTTCAAGCCGGATCGAATCCATATGAGCGCTGCGCTTGTCGTGAACTTCCGCCACGTTCCAGCCACGCTCGGCCGCGATCCCCATCGAGTTCACCACGTTCGCTCTCGAAGCCGTCGAACGGCCCAGCACGCCAGCCAGGCCAGCATTCCGTAACAGACTTGTGTTCATCTCCGCGATGCGGCCGGAATAAGTGAGGCGGATCGTCGTCGGATTCCCCGTGGCCAGATGCGCGGCGAAGCTGCCAAGCCGCTGGGCCAGATCGATGAACGGACCAGCCGCCTTGTACTGCTCAGGCGAAAGCGCCGGCATATTCACCGCATTGATCGCGACGCCATTCTGCAGATACTCCACCATCTGCTCGGCAATCCGCACGCCCACAATCTCCTGCGCTTCTTCGGTCGAGCCGCCAATGTGCGGCGTCGCCAGTACGGCATCGAGCGCGAACAGCGGATACGAAGCGTCCGTCGGCTCCTTCGCGAAAACGTCCAGGCACGCGCCGGCAACCTTGCCGGATTCGATCGCCGCCTTCAGTGCTGCTTCGTCCACCAGCTCGCCGCGGGCGCAATTCACAATGCGGACGCCGTTCTTCATCTGCGCGAGCGCATCGGCATTCAGCATCTTGTCGGTATCGGGAGTCAGCGAAACGTGGAGCGTAATGTAGTCGCTCTGTTTATAAAGCTCGGAGAGCGGTACCAGATCCACACCGAGATCCGCCGCGATGCGCGGAGTTACAAATGGGTCACTCGCCAGGATGCGCATTTCGAACGCGCGGGCGCGCTTCACCACTTCCCGTCCGATACTGCCTAGTCCGACAATGCCCAGCATCTTGCCGCGAAGCTCGTTCCCGAGGAATTTCTTCTTTTCCCACTTGCCGGATTTCGTTGAGGCGCTGGCCTGCGGAATCGAGCGAGCCATGGAAAGCATGAAGCCCACCACATGCTCGGCAACCGACACAGCGTTGCCTCCCGGGGTATTCATCACGAGTACGCCCGCAGCGGTGGAGGCCGGGAGATCGACGTTGTCGACGCCCACGCCCGCGCGGCCAATCACGCGCAGCTTTGGCGCCTGCTCCAGCACAGCCGGCGTCACCTGCACCGCGCTGCGAACCACCAGAGCATCGGCATCGGCGAGATGCTTCGAGTACTCTTTCGGGTTGGAAACGATGACGTTCCAGCCTTCCTGCGCCTGAAAAAGCTCGATGCCCGCCTGGGCCATGGGTTCCGCGATGACGACGTTCATGGGTGTTTTGTTCTCCGTATAAAGTCGGTAGTCTGTAACTATCGCGGCTAACCCCGCGATCCATCGAAGTGCGGCGTGCGGCGCGCGGTGCTGAAAAACAGGTGCGCGCAGGGTTCCCAGACCGTGGCTCCGTTCAGGGTACGAATGGAGCCCGCAACCCAAACAGGTCAGTTGCGAGTGTGCATGGGACCGTTAAGACAATTTAGAATATCAAATACATGCCTTTACTTGAACAGCTTTCCAAAGACATCACCGAAGCGATGAAAGCCCGCGACGAAGAGCGTCTGAGCACCGTCCGGATGATGAAAGCGGCGCTGATGAAAGCTCACGTGGATGCGGCGCCAAAACCAGTAGACGACGCGGGAGACCTCCAGGTTCTCAGGATTCTCGTAAAACAGCGGACCGACGCCGCAGAAATGTTCCGTAAAGGCGGACGCGAGGAGTCGGCTCTGAAAGAAGAGTCCCAGCGCAGCATCATTGAAACTTATCTGCCCGCCTCGGCCAGCGACGAAGATCTGCAGGCCGCCGTCGAAGCTGCTGTCGCCGAAACCGGCGCCACCTCGGCTAAGCAGATGGGTCTCGTAATGAAAGCCGCGCAGGCGAAGCTCGCCGGTAAGACCGTCGACGGCAAAGTGCTGTCAGAGAAGGTCAGGACCAGACTCGCATGAGCCACAAGCCGTTTGTCCCGCCGAATGTCCAGATGAAGGAGTTCACGGCGCGGGCCGTGATTCTCGGTCTGGTGATGTGCGTCGTTCTCGGGGCGGCTAACGCCTACCTCGGGCTGAAGGCAGGTCAGACGATCGCCGCCACTTATCCAGCCGCGGTGATCGGCATGGCCGTATTGCGGCTCTTCAAAAACAGTACGATTCTCGAAGAAAACATCGCGCGAACCGCGGGCTCCATCGGAGAGTCGGTCGCGGCGGGCGCTGTCTTTACGATTCCCGCATTCGTCATCTCGCGTTCCTGGCTGGATTTTTCGCCCGGCACTGCTTACTGGAAATCCACCGCGCTGATGATGATCGGCGCGGTGCTTGGCGTTCTGTTCGTGTCGCTGGTGCGAAGAGTTCTCGTCGAAGACGATAGTTTGCCTTTTCCCGAATCGGTCGCGGCGTCACAAATTCATAAAGCCGGACAGATGGGCGCGGAAGCGGCAAAACATCTCTTCTACAACATGGCGACCGGCGCCTCTGTGTTGCTCGCCGGCGCATTCGGCCTCTTCGCAACCGATAAGGACTGGTTCTTCCGGATGGGTTCGCTCGGTACCAGCGGCTTGCGCCTGGGCGCGCCGGACTCCGCCAACCGGCTTGCGACAGGCGGCACCACCGTTTTCTCCGGGCCGTCCATCAGTCCCGCCTATATCGGCGTGGGCTACGTGATCGGACCGGAACTCGCCTCTTTGAATTTCTCCGGCAGCGTTCTCGCCTGGGGCTTGATGATTCCGCTGCTCATTTACTTCCTCGGCCCGCAACTACATGCGTTCATTCCCGCCGATGCCACTGGCGACAACTCCTGGCTCGACGTCGCCAACAACGTCTGGCGCTATATTGTGCGGCCCGTCGCGGTGGGCGGCATGCTCACCGGCGCGGCGTATACGCTCTTCAAGATGCGCAAGTCGCTGGGCGTCGGTCTTTCGCGCGCCTTCAAGGAAATGAAGACAGGCGCCATGCCGCCGGATTCCACCGCCCGCACCGAGCGCTACATGAGTTCGCGCGTCGTGCTGTTCGGCGTTTTTGTGGTGTTTTCTCTGATGATCGTGCTGTACACGTACCTCTCGGGCGGCATCGTGGCGGGAGCTACAGCGGCGGTCGTGATGCTGGTCGTCGGCTTCTGCTTCGCCACCGTCTCCGGATATCTCGTGGGTGTGATCGGATCTTCCAACAATCCCATCTCCGGCCTGACGCTCTCCACCCTGATCATCGCCGCGCTTCTCATGGTTGCGCTCGGCGTCCACGGCGCGAGCGGCGTGATTGCGGTTCTGGGCGTCGCGGCGGTAGTCTGCGTTTCGAGTGCCACCGCAGGCGAGTTGCTGCAGGATTTCAAAGTTGGCTACATTCTCGGCGGTACGCCACGCAGTATCCAGATCGTGGAACTGATTGCGGTTGTAGTGGCGAGCGCAGTGATGTATTTCCCGCTGCTCGTTCTTCACCAGGGCAACATCAACGCGGGGGGCATCGGCTTCGGCGACCGTCACCTGGCCGCGCCGCAGGCGGGCCTGATGGCTTCGCTCGCGCAGGGTATCGTCGGCGGAGACATGGCGTGGCCGCTGATTATCGCGGGCATGCTGATGGGCGTCGCGATGATCATGATCGGCGTCAAGAGCCCCATGCTGGTGGCGATCGGAATGTATTTGCCGGTCGGAACCACGTCCGCCATTTTCGTAGGTGGCATGGTTCGGTGGGTCACCGACCGCATCGCGGCGAAGCGCAACATGAACGAAGCCCAGAGAACGCGTATTGAAAGCGTGGGAGTTCTCGCCGCATCCGGCATGATCGCGGGCGAGGCGCTAATGGGGCTTGTTACGGCGTCATTCAGTTTCTTCAACGTGAGGCTGCCGTCAGTCTTTGCGCACCCGTCTTATATTCCAGGTCTGATTGTGCTCGCTGGCCTGGCTTTCATTCTGGTGAAGGTGCCGCTCGCCAATGCGGGACGTCCGGAAGATCCGGCGCCGCCCGCCGTGATTATGTAGCGCTGATTAAGTGGCAGAGGTCAGCACGTGGTACAGCAGCCGTGCGTTCGAAGGTTCTTCGATGGGCGCGCCGTCTGCGCCCAGCCGGTTGTACCAGCTCCAGCCGTTCGCGTGAAAGAAGCGTTCGCGTACGGACCTCCACGAAACCGCGCCGCTCCGAATCGCTTCCGTCTGCACCCAGAGCAGCTTTGACCGGTCGGTGGCGACGCCCTCTTCCGTTACAGAATTGATCGCGAGGCCATCTTCCATACCGTGACGAACCGCGAAATCATGCAGATGCGCGGCGGCAGAATGCTCACGCACCTTCGAGAGCAGGTACGCCCATTCGAACTGATGCCCGATCTCCAGGCGACGCTCAGAAGTCACCGACCAGTCCGGATTCAGAAATTCGAAAACCAATCCCGTCTTCTCGTCGCGCAGCCGATGAAAGAAGAGCTTCACCATCTTCATCGCTTCGTTAAGCCAGTATTCGTCGGAAGTATTCTGAAAAGCCGCTAGCAGCGCTTCCAGCAAATGCATGTAGGGATTGTGGCTGCGAATGCCCGGCTTCTGCTCTCCGAACCCGCCCGCGCCGGCATCATCGAGGAAAGCTCCGATCGCTTTATAACGCTCGCGCAGCCGCTCGATCGCGCTCGGATCCCCCGTCAGCCGGAAATACCACGCCATGAACAGGAGAAAGAAGCTGTGATCGTAGACGCGAGTACCGCTATCGAGCGGCGGCAGCCGAAAGCTCTTCTCCGCAGCGCGCGCGAATTCCTTTTGCTCCGGGAAGACGACCGCCAGGTGCGACCAGCAATAGCCGAGACGTGATTGAGTCACCCCGGTCCGCGGCCCGCGCACGGCCGTATCGCCGATCACTGCTTCAGCGAAGCCGTCTTCCTCTTCAATCGCGCGCAGCCACTCGAACCCGACCTGTTCGAGCCATGGTTCCGGCACTACTTCGCTGCCGGATGGCTGGAGGCGTAGTGCTCTTTCAGAAGATCGCGGCCAAAATCGCCGTTGAAGTCGCGCCACACTGAATGGATGTGGTTGCCGTTGCTCTGCGTCTTATCGAACTCGACTAGAAAATCGGCGCTCTGCACGCGATAGTAATTCGGCTGATCTTTCGCGGTTCCACCGGCCCACGCGAACCAGATGTTGTTTCCCGCCTTTTTGATCTGCGCTTCGCGAAGCGCCGCAATCTCATCCGGCATGTTGGAGCAATATTCTTCGAGCAAATCATGCAGCCTGGTGCGCTGATCGGCCGTCATGGCGGAGGCCTCAATGCCGCTCGGCTGTCCTTTCATGGCCGCTTCGCGCGAATTCGTCGTGATGATGTCGCTGGGCGCCTTAGCATCGAAGATCGCGACTTTGCGCTCTTCGGGCGAGAGCGAATTCACCACCGTCAGCGCCAGATCCTCTTCATTACTCAGCACGCGCAGTCCTTTGCGGGGGCCGTCTTTCACTTCCGCCGGATTGCTGCCGAAGAAACTCGGCGCGCCCTGCACCTTGCCGTTTACCAGCGTGAAGTTCTGGCTCACGTGATGGCCTTCCACCCGGTAGCCCCACTCGCCGGTTTCCGCAGGCTCGCCGAAGATGCTGATGTAGTAATTGTCCGGATCGCGGCGCGGCTGCGGCTCGGTGACGAGCAGGATCTCATCCAGGCTCATGATCGTGACGGCCTTGATGAAGCCACGCTGACTCAGGCCCGCGGCGATCATCGCCATCGCGAGCTGCCGCTGGTAGGGCTTCATGTCATGCAGCGCGAGACCCTTGCGCGGCACCGGCGTATAAAACCAGTTCGAGCGCTCTTCGTCTTCCATCTTGAAAGAGACGGCGGTCTTCTGCCACGGCTCGAGCGAATTCAGGAAGTTCTTCGCGGCCGACGTCATGATTGCCGGCGCCTGCTGCTTCACATAGGCGCTGAGCAATAGCGCCATCATGACCCCAATAATGGCGACACGTACAGGGATGCTTGCAGATTTAAGAAATTTCACCATTCGACCCTCCAACTCTCGCAAAGATAACACGGATCACGCTTCCGCGAATACCGCGAATTCCGAAATCACCGGCGGGGCGGCAGTCTGCGTGACCTTCAGCCGCAGCTTCGCGGCGCCGACCGGCGCGTCAAGCCGGATGATACGGCGCGGCCCCACGCTGGTGGCGGCCGCGAGCGGTTTCCACTCGCCGTTATCAAACGATTCCACCGCAATCGCTTCCACCCGCTGCCCCAGCCGGATGTCTTCCTTCACGCGAATCACGCTGAATTTCGCGTCGTGCGGCAGGTCGATCTCGATCTCCGGCTTCGCAAGCGCTTTCGCCGAGGCTTGCGACACCGGCTTCCCGAAAGTCCCCCGCAAATACTCACCATGCGCCTTGAGCGACGCGATATCCGGCGCATCGATCAGTCCATCGCGGTTCGGTGGCACGTTCAGCAGAAAATGAGCGCCCCGTCCGGTCGATTGGTAGTAAAGCGTCTTCAGCTGCGCGGGCGTCTTCACTCCGGCGGTCTCCGCCGCGTGCCAGAACCAGCCGCGCCGGATCGACACGTCGCATTCCGCGGGCAGCCACTTTGTGCCGTGCTTCGTGCCAACCGGAGACTCTCGTTCCTTCACATCGCCCGGTGACGCCGGACCGCCGTTGGCTGCAACGGGATCGTATGTCGCCCAGCACGGATCGCCCGCAATGCCGCGCTCGTTCCCCACCCAACGGATGTCAGGCCCAACGTCGCTGAAAATGCAGGCTTCCGGCTGGAGCTTCCGGATCATGTCCCAGGTTTTCGGCCAATCGTAATAAGTGTGCTTGTCGATGGTGCGTTTTTCTTTCGCGCCGCCATAGTAGCCGTCGCCGCCGTTCGCGCCATCGTGCCAGACCTCGAAGATCGGCCCGTAATTTGTCAGCAACTCGGTGAGTTGGCTTCGGTAAATGTCGATGTAAGCCGGGGTGCCATAAGCGGCGTTGTTCCTGTCCCACGGCGAAAGATAAACGCCGAACTTCAGGTTGTGGCGTTTGGCGGCGGCCGCGAGATCCCGCACCACGTCGCCTTGCCCGTTGCGCCACGACGAAGCCTTCACGGATCGCTCCGTTGTCTTCGTCGGCCAGAGGCAGAAGCCATCGTGATGTTTCGCCGTCAGAATCACGCCCCGCATATCGGCCGCGCCAAGCGCTTCCACAATCGCGTCCGGATCGAATTTGGCGGGCTGGAACAGGTTCGGGTCTTCATCGCCGTAACCCCATTCCTTATCGGTAAAAGTGTTGAGCGAGAAGTGCAGAAAGGCGGTGGTTTCGAGCTTGTGCCAGGCAAGCTGGCGTTCGGAAGGCAGGGCTCCGAATGGAGCGGGTTTTGAGGCGGCGAAGGCCGGAGCAGCGGTAGCGGCAGCAGCGGCGGAGAGGAAGGTACGGCGTGAAAGCATTTCGGGTCCATCATATCGGGATATGATGGACGCCGTGAACAGAAGAAGCTTTCTCACAGCAGCGGGCGCAGCCGCGATGGCAGCCCCCGTTCTGACGCGCGTCGCCTCTGCGAAAACGCGTGATCTGCACAAAGCGATCATGTACGAGACGGTCGGCATCAAAGGCGCCGTCATGGAAAAATTTCAGGCGGTCAAGGCGGCGGGGTTCGAGGGCATCGAGCCCATGAGCCACATGGACCAGCAGGAAGTGCTGGCGGCGTTCCACGCCACCGGCCTCAAGCCCGCCAGTTGCTGCTGCTCGACGCACTGGAAAAAACCGCTCAGCGATCCCGATCCCGCCGTTCGCCAGGCTGGTCTCGACGGCCTGATTCAGGCCCTCAAAGACGCGAAAGCATACGGCGCCAGTTCCGTGCTGTTCGTGCCAGCGGTGGTGAACAAAACTGTCGCGTACGACGATGCCTATAAGCGCTCCCAGGAGTACATCCGCAAGGCTCTCCCGGTCGCGAAGGATCTCGGGGTGAAGATCGCGATCGAGAACGTCTGGAATCAGTTCCTGCTAAGCCCGCTCGAAGCGGCCCGCTATATTGACGAGTTCGAAAGCCCGTCGATCGGCTGGCATTTCGACATCGGCAACGTGGTCACGTTCGGCTACCCGGAGCAGTGGATCAAGATCCTGAACAAGCGGATCGTCAAACTTCACATCAAGGAATACAGCCGCAAAATCGCCGACAAGCAGGGCCGCTCGGCCGGTTTCAAGGTCCCCTATCTGGAGGGCGACAACGACTGGCCGACAGTCATGGCTGCGCTCGATGCGGTCGGCTACACTGGCTGGGGCATTGCCGAACAGCCCGGCGGCGACACACCGGAGGGGCTGAAAACGCTCGTCGAGGGTATGGATAAGATCTTCGCCAGCTAGGGGTTAGCCGGAAATTGGGTTCGTTTTTGCGAATCGCTATTCTTCGTCGTCGAAGTTTGGCACGGGCACGGCATCCCGCTCCTGCCGCTTGCGATCCACGACGCCCAGCCATTCCTGAATCAGCTTGTCGGGCTCGCCTGCCAGATCGACCGGAACTCGCTTGTCCGCCCAAACGGCATCAATGCCCTTCGGCGTGGGGACGATCTCCAGCCGCTCATCGAGCGCCTCGGCTCGCAGAATACGATCGATCCACGCGAAGTTGACCTTCGTGCGGCGCGTAAAGCCCGCGCGCGTCAGATCGCGCATGAACTTCTCCACCCATGGTGAGCTTTTCAGCTTCTCAGCCCACGGTGCAGCCGCGATCGCATCCCGCTTGTTCGCCTCACGCCGCTTCTGGTCTTCCAAACCGTCAGACTCGGTGGATTCGAGCGCCTTCAGGTTGTTTTCGAGATTATCGAGAAAGCTCATCTCTCCAGTGTCGCGCGAGCAACCCGATGGCCACAGATTCTGAGACAATAATCGACGTGTGGCGCGGTACGATCGGCGTCTTTTTCACGGCGGCAGCCTTCGCGCAGCAAATCGTGCCGGTCGGGAAGGTTCCCGGCGGCGCAGCGGGCTTCGACGCGAACCAGCACGGCGAGCCGCTGCCCTGCACCGTAACCTTCACAAAACCGCAGTTAAATCTGGCCTTCCGCTTCGAAACGACGTATGCCGCGCGAATACCCCTCGATGCCTACGCGGGTGGCGAACACAAGTGGCGAATCCTCTTTCAGGTGGCGCCTCGGGGCGGACAGCCGGTTTATTTCACCGATTCCTTCGACGTTCCCGGTTCTTCCGATCGCGCATTCGATGCAATTGTGAAGGGCACATTTTTCACCGGGGAGGGCGACTACGACGTGAAGTGGAGCCTGTGGGACGACCTGGGCCGCGTCTGCCGCCAGAATCCCCGCCTCGAAGCGCACCTGACTCGAAATGAACAGAACGTGAAAGCCGAGATGCCGCCCGGCGCCGTGGGGGATTTCGCCTGGCAGCCAGCGTCGCAGGAAAGCGTCGCGGCAAAGACGCGCCGCGTTACGGTTCTGATGAACGCTGCCCTCCCGCGAGTGAAGCAGGGGCAGTCCGCCGACGATGAATGGCCGGCGCTCCTGACGATCCTGTCATCGTTGCTCGACAGGGCGCCTGAGGCGAGTGTTCGTCTGGTGGTCTTCAATCTGGATCAGCAACGCGAGCTCTTTCGCAAGGACGACTTCACCACGAAAGATGTGGCCGGGATCGCGCACGAAGGCGATGCGGCAGCGCGATGGGCTGTCGACGCGAACGTTCTGCAGAACCCGCCTGGAGGCTGGGAGTTGATCCGGAAACTCGAGAGCGCGGAGATCCGTGCAACTCCAGCGCCCGATATGGTCTTGTTTCTGGGCCTCCCGGCAGGAAGCGCGGAAAAAATGCCGGATGATATGCCTCAGCCCGCATCGGCGCAGACGCCGCGATTTATGTATCTGAGTTATCGCCTCGATCCACAGACAAGTGCGCAAGCCCTCCGCGTTGGACGAGGCGGCGGCCCCTCCCTTCCGCGCGGCGGGCGGGAGGCTATGGGAGAGATCATTCTCAGGGGCAATCCGAGATCCGGCTATCCTGCGCCGGATCCCGTTGAACAGGCGGTTCACCGGATGGGAGGAAGAACAATCACCATCTCATCGGCCGACGCGCTCAGCAAAGCGATTTCAGAAGTCGAGAAGCGCTGAATCTGATAGCATCACTGACATGCCACACGCCACCATGACCCGGCGGACCGCAGTCGGCGCAACCCTGACCGCGCTCGCCGCGACACTCACCCGCGCGGCCTCGCGCCTGCCCGCCAATAAAAACGTGAAGTGGGGGCTGGGCTCGAATCTCTGGAACTACTTCAAGCCGCGCGCGTCTTTCACCGACATTCTGGACGTCATGAAGGACACGGGCTTCATCGGCCTGAGGCTGACGCAGTTTCCGCAGATCCTCGACACCTACGGCATCACGGCCGCGCAGATGCAGCGGGAAGCACAGAAGCGCGGCTGCCACATCGTCACCATTTCGTATAGCCCGCCCTCGCACGATCCGGCGCAGCGCGCGAAGATCCTCACGGACGCGAAGGCCGCTATGAATTTCCTGAAGGAATTCGGCGCCAATCATCTGGTGGTGTTTTCGCCCAACCGCCGCAACGCGGAGGCACCGAAGGCGTTCGAGACGATGTGCGAATGCTTCAATGAAATCGGGGCTGCGGCAAACGAGATGGGTTTCCACGCCGGGCTACACAATCACGTGGGCCAGATTGTCCAGACGCCGGAAGAAGTGGACCGGTGCATGGCGATGACAAACCCGAAGCTCTTCGGTTTCTCGCCTGATACCGCGCATCTGCACCTCGGCGGCTGCGACGTGGTGAAGACGCTCGAAAAACACAAGAGCCGACTGATCCTCGCCGACTACAAGGACGCCAGGCGCTCGCCCGCCGACAAGCCTGGCGTCTTCGACCGGGAAAGCATTTTCGATCTGGGCGACGGCGAGATTGATTTCCCCGGCTGCCATCGGGTCCTCAAATCCGTCGCATTTAACAGCTGGCTGATTGTCGATCTCGATATCGCCCGCAACGGCCCGCGCGCGAGCTACGAGCGCTCCGGTGAGTATGTGGTGAAGAAGCTCGATCCGATTTATGTCTGAAATGACAACAGGAATATCGCGCCGCACTCTGCTGGGAGCGGCCGCTCTTGGAACCCTCATGCCCGAAGCTTCGAACGCCGCCGACTATCGCATTATTGATTCGCACGTCCACGTCTGGAAACACGATCCCGCGTTTCCGTTCGCTCAGGGCGCGAACGTGCCTGCACGCGACGCCGCGCCCGAAACGCTGCTCGATCTCATGAAGGCCAATGGCGTCTCGAAGACGGTGCTGATTCAGGTGATCCACTACCGCTACGACAATCGCTATGTACTCTCCGTGCTGAAGCGTTATTCCGGGACCTTCCAGGCCGTCTGCCGGGTCGACCCGCTCGATCCAGCCGCGCCCGATCACCTCTCGCAGCACACCGCTGAAGGGTTTCGAGGCGTCCGGATCAGCCCATCCGCAAATGCCTCTGGCGACTGGTTCAACGGTCCCCTGATGCCGCCGCTCTGGAAGCGATGCGCCGACCTGAAAGTCCCGATGACGGTGCTCGCGCCCATCGCCCGCATGCCCGGCGTCGCGGCCCAGCTCGAAAAGCTGCCTGACATGACAGTTGTCATTGATCACATGGCGGATTGCCCGGTCGATCAGCCGCAGGAACTCGAAAAACTGATCGCGCTCAAGCGTTACCCCAATGTCTTCGTGAAGATATCGCATACGTGGTCGCTTTCGAAGCAGCCCTATCCATGGCTGGATGCCCAGGAGCATGTCAAGCGGCTGCACGAAGCATTCGGTCCACAAAGGCTGATGTGGGCGACCGACTGGCCGATTATCGAAAACAGCCACGCCACCTACGATCAGGCGCTGAAAGTCGTCCGGGACGATATGAAGTTCCTGAATGACGACGATCGCCACTGGATGCTCAGCAAGAGCATCGAGCGGGTTTGGCCGTTCCCGTAAGGGGTTTTGGCCAAAAATATCCTCAAACTTTGAAATTTCCTGTTCGATAAGTTTCTCAGATATGCAATCGACAGGAACCACCGGAATACCGGCAGTAGCTCAGGCGAGGCAGGAATTCGCCAGGTCATCGGCAAAGCGAGTGCCGGTACACATTTCCGGGGCCGATGTGCCCGATTTTCCCTGCGAGTTGGTGGGCGTGGAAGCGGGGACGCTGTTCATCCGCGCGGAGCGGCAGATTCCGGAATCGTCCGGCGTGAAGGTGAACCTGAATCAGGTGACGCTGCCGGGCGTGGTGGCGGAGTGCCAACCGGATGGTAATGAATGGACGCTGTCGATCGCGCTCTCCTCGCGGAAGCGGCGCCTGGAAGAGCGCATTCCGGGTGGGCAGGAAGCGGCCATCGGCGTGGTGGAGAACGGCCGTGCGAAGCTGCGAACGTGCACGATTGTGGATACGTCGGCGTTCGGAGTTGGCTTGCGGCTGGGCTTTCCGCTAAATCCCGGCGCGCGAGTTTGCGTGGAGACTGGGATGATGATGATTTTCGGCGAAATCCGGCACTGCAACCCGAAGCTCAACGGGGATCACATTGCGGGCATGCTGATTGTGGACGTGGTACCGGACGTGAGCCGGCAGAGTCCGTTTTCGATTATGCTGAACAACCTGCGCTGGAAACTGGCATCCAGCATTCGCGGGCGGGACGCGATCCCGAGCCGCTAGAACTTCCCACCAACACGACCCTTACGCTCAGCAGAACGGTCACGGTAAGACGCTCGATACCGCTACTACAGGTATCGGACAAAACGTGCGACAGGGCGGGTCGTTTCGAGCCCGAGGTCTGTAGTAAACTGGAGTTCTGCCGGGCGTTTCTGATGGCGCGCCGGTGTTGTCCCACAGACATGCGCCCGTAGCTCAGTTGGATAGAGCGTCTGGCTACGAACCAGAAGGTCGGAAGTTCGAATCTTTCCGGGCGCACCATTTCTCCCCCCCACTTCTTCACACATTTCGGTTTCCCTGGAGCATCCCAACATGAAGCCCAAAAACACAATTTGTCTCTGGTTCGATAAGGACGCCGAGGACGCGGCCCGGTTTTACGCCGCCACGTTTCCGGACAGCGACGTGACCGCCGTTCATCATGCGCCCAGCGATTATCCGGGCGGCAAGCAAGGCAATGTGCTGACGGTGGAATTCACGGTATTCGGCATTCCGTGCCTCGGTCTTAATGGCGGCCCGACGTTCCGGCACAGCGAGGCATTTTCGTTTCAGATCGCGACCGACACCCAGGAAGAGACGGACCGCTACTGGAATGCGATCGTCGGCAACGGCGGGCAGGAAAGCTCCTGCGGCTGGTGCAAAGATCGCTGGGGCCTCTCGTGGCAGATCACCCCGCGCGTGCTGACCGACGCGATGGCGGCTGGCGGCGCTGAGGCGCAGCGTGCGTTCGCGGCAATGATGCCAATGAAGAAGATTGACGTCGCTGCTATCGAAGCCGCGCGGCGAGGCTGACACCAAGAGTGACGCGTCTCTGGGCGATCATCGGAGTAGCCGACGTCCCGCGCAGCTTCCACTGGTACCGGGCGCTGCTCGGCCAGACGCCGGGTTCCCCCGCGCACGATTATTTTGGACAAATCCTCGATACCGATGGAACTGTCCTGCTCTGCCTTCACCAATGGGGCGCGCATGAACATCCCTCGTTGACAAGCCCGGAACCGGCCACGCCTGGGAACGGCCTTCTATTGTTCTTCCGTGTCGACGATTTCGATGCGGCGCTCCAACGGGCGCGCTTGCTCGGCGGCCCGCTTGAAGAGGAGCCACACCTCAATCCGAATACGCGAACGATGGAGTTCTCAATCCGCGATCCGGACGGATATTACGTGACGATCAGCGCGCTTTCCAGCGATTAGTCTTCATCCGGCGGTTTGACCCGGATGAACAGCTTGTCCCACTTTTGGTGTCTGCCCGATTTGGTGGGACGGTTTCCCGGAAAGGTACTGTCGAGGACTTCGATATCCGAGATCAGACTCTGCTCCGTCCATCGCCAGTTGGGCAGCGGAGCGCTGCTCGATCCGCCCACCTGAAATCCAAACAGCTTAACCACGCCTTTGTGGATCCCGTAATCGTGGGGTTCCACAATCCGCTCGCGCTCTTTATAGAAGAAGCGGAGCAGGCGTTTCTGCTCGATGGCCGCCCAGATCAGCGGGTTGATGTTGGGATCGCGCATCTGCGGCGGACCTCGCTACAATTGAGTTTTCCCCACATGACTGCCGATGTCGCCAGCCTGGAAGATCATCGCCCGGCGCTTACGGGCCACTGCTATCGCATGCTCGGATCGGTGTTCGATGCCGATGACGCCGTGCAGGAGAC
>DASYCD010000090.1:0-4462 GCA_036500405.1 Bryobacteraceae bacterium | reverse complement strand
AACCAGCTTCGCGACATTCTGGGGGCCCGCCGCGCGGAGCCCCTCTATGGCAGCGCCGATCCCGAAGCGCACCATCCAGTCGAGCAGCGTGACTGCTACTCCGCGGACCTGAGCTATCTGGGAACGTGGGCTGCGGATCGCGACCCGGTCCTCCGAACTCTCTTTCTCGGCGCCGCCGCCCGCCTGCCGCACGCGAAGTTTCTCATCGGCGGTTCGAAGTACGAGACCGATTTCCCGTGGGGTCCAAACATCTACTTCGTCAACCACGTTCCGCCCAGCGAACATCCCGCGTTCTACTGCTCGTCGCGTCTGACCCTGAATGTCACGCGCGGCGCGATGGCAAGCGTCGGCTGTTGCCCGTCGGGACGCCTGTTCGAAGCTGCCTGCTGCGGGGCGCCGGTCCTCACCGACTACTGGCCAGGGCTCGAAACTTTCTTTGATCCAGGCCTGGAAATTCTTCCGGTCTCCACCACGGACGAGGTTCTCAACGCTCTGCACTTGAGTGACGCTGAGCTTCGCCACATTGCGCACGCCGCGCGCGAGCGAACGCTCGCTCACCACACCGCCGCGGCCCGCGTTCTGGAGTTCGAAAGCCTTCTGGAATCTGTCGGCGTCGAAGAGGCCGTTGCCTGATATGTGGGGAATCATTCCAGCCGCGGGGAAGGGCAGCCGCATCCAGCCGCTCGCGTTTTCGAAGGAACTGCTGCCCGTAGGCGCCCGTAATCTGAACGGCCGGCCCACGCCGCGCGCCGTGAGCGACTATCTCATCGAACGCCTCGTCCTCGGCGGCGCTACCCGCATCTGCTTCGTCATCTCGCCCGGCAAGTCGGACATCCTCGAATACTACGGCGGCTCCGCGCACGGAATTCCCATCTGCTACTGCGTGCAGCCCGAGCCGCTCGGCCTCTGCGACGCCATCTTTCGCGCCGCGCCTCTCATCGCTCCGGGCGACTCCGTGCTCGTGGGCCTTCCGGACACGATCTGGTTTCCCGCCGGCGCTCTCAGCCTGCTCCGGCGCGACACTCTCGAATTCCTTTTGTTCCCGGTCGACAAGCCCGAATTGTTCGATGCCGTTGTGGCCGCCCCCGACGGCCGCGTCAGGGAAATCCGTGTCAAACGTCCTGACGCCGGATCGAACTGGATCTGGGGCGCCTTTCGCATGTCCGGCTCCGTCTTCCACGATCTGTTCTCACTCTGGACAGGCCGCCGTGACGAGTTTATCGGAACGCTGGTCAATTCCTGGATCGAATCCGGCGGCGAAGCATGGTCCGAAAAAGCGGGCGCGGCTTATTTCGACGTCGGCGCAATGGAAGGCTACATCGCCGCGGTTCGGTTGCTCGCCGACACGGAAATGACGATCGCAGGTACTCAGAAATGACGGGAAGCGCGGAAATTCAGCGCCGGGTGAATGAACTCGGCGACTGGTTCCACAACCTGAATCTCGGTGGCGTTCAGACAGCGCCGAATCATTTCCTGGGCGACTATCCTTCCTGCAAATGGGAACGATTTTCGGATGCCATCCCCGCCGATCTCCACGGCGCCAGCGTGCTCGATATCGGGTGCAACGCCGGCTTTTACTCGCTCGAGATGAAGCGCCGCGGCGCGGAGCGCGTCGTCGCGATTGATTCCGATCCTGTGTATCTCGCGCAGGCCCGCTTCGCGGCCGAGGTGCTTGACGCAGCCATTGAATTTCGACAGATGGATGTTTACCGGGTCGCCGAGCTGCGCGAGAAATTCGATCTGGTGCTCTTCATGGGCGTCCTCTATCACCTGCGCCATCCCCTGCTCGCGCTCGATCTCCTTGCCGAACACGCCGTCGGCGGTGAGATGGTTTTTCAGTCGCTCCAGCGCGGCAGCGCAAATGTCTTCCCTGTCGAGCCCGACTATCCGTTCTGGGAAACGTCTCATTTTGAGAACGCTGGCTATCCCTCCATGTACTTCGTGGAAGAAAAATATTCGCACGATCCCACCAACTGGTGGATTCCCAACCGCGCCTGCGTCGAAGCCATGCTCCGCAGCGCCGGTTTCGAAATCAACGCTCACCCGGAGGAAGAAGTCTACATCTGCTCACGGAGCGTTGCGCATGGTTGAAGCCGTCATGCTCTGGAACGAGCCAAACAATCTCTCGCACTGGAACTTCGAGATCGATCCCGACTGGCGCATCTACGCGGGCATGGTTAATCTTGCTTCGGAGGCTGTGCGCGCCGAACGACGTGGAATGCGCCGCGTGCTGGGCGGCATTTCCCCTATTGACGCGGACTTCATCCGCACCATGCAGCGCCACTCCGTACTTGATCATGTCGATGTTGTCGCGGTACACGGATTCCCGCTCGACTGGAACCACTGGACGATCCACGAGTGGCCCGACAAGCTGGACGAAATCCGCAGCGTGACCAATCATCCCCTCTGGATTTCTGAAACCGGCGTCTCCACATTCGGAGCCGAGGAGGTGCAGCAGTTCGGACTCAGGCGCGCGGCCGAGCTCATCGTCGGTCGCGCCGAACGCATCCACTGGTATTCGCTCTACGATCTGCCGCGCGCCTGGCCCGCCACCACACGGCACCGCGAAGCCGAAGGCTCCTCGTATTACCGGCACTTCTATATGGGCCTGCTGCGCGAAGACGGAACACCGAAGCTCGCGAGCCGCGATTTTGCCCGGTACACCCCCGATCTCGGGATCTGCCAGTGGTTTCATTTCGAAGACCATCGGCTCGATGCCGCGGTCCGCCACCTGCGCGATCTGGGCGTCCGTTACCTGCGCACCGGCCTGAGCTGGGCCGATAGTTTTCGCCCGGATGCGATCCGCTGGTTCGATCGCCAGATGAAAGCGCTCGAGCCGTTCGAAACCACCCTCACATTCTGCTTCACGCCGGAGCATTGCGGTGTGCTGCCGAACCACACGAGCCCCCCGAAAGAGATCGAACGGTTCGCCGACTTCTGCGCCTCGATGACCCGCCGCTATGCGTAACGTTGGCGCGCGGGTTGCTCGATCTCGGGCATGCAGAAAGCCCAAACTCCCGATCCCCGCGAGATGCATCCGAAACCACCGTTTGAGGAACCCGCGCAGCAGCCTCCAGGCTCCGAAGCCGAAATGCGAAACAAGCCCGATCACGGTGAAAGGTCATACCGTGGCTTCGGCAGGCTCAAGGGCAAATCCGCCCTTATCACCGGCGGCGATAGCGGTATCGGACGCGCAATAGCCATCGCTTTCGCGCGTGAAGGCGCAGATGTGGCAATTTCCTTCCTTCCGGAAGAAGAGAAGGACGCTCGCGAAACCATGGGTTGGGTGAGGGATGCAGGGGCTCGCGGTCTCGAACTTCCCGGCGACATTCGCCCCGAAGAACAATGCCGCCGGCTGGTAGACGCTACGATCGCCGAGTTCGGTGGGATTGACATCCTGATCAACAACGCCGCATTCCAGGCCACCCATAAAGACATCGAGGAATTCAGCTCGGAAGAGTGGGACCGTACGATCCGTACCAATCTCTACCCGATGTTCTATCTGGCGAAAGCCGCGCTGCCGCGCATGCGCGAAGGAGGCGCCATTGTCAATACCGCATCCGTGCAGGCTTATCAGCCGAGCAAAGAACTCCTCGCCTACGCCACCACAAAGGGCGCAATTGTGACGTTCACCAAAGCTCTGTCTGGTCTCGCCATCAAACACGGGGTGCGCGTGAATGCCGTCGCTCCAGGGCCAGTCTGGACGCCGCTCATTCCTGCCACCATGCCGGAGGAAAAGGTGAAGGAGTTCGGAAAGAAGAGCGCTTTCGAACGTCCCGCCCAGCCTGCCGAGCTTGCGCCCGCGTATGTGTATCTGGTAACCACCGATTCGAGCTACGTCACCGGCTCCGTCATGGATCTGACGGGCGGTCACCAGTTGCCATAAATGCAACATGCTTTACATCCCCTGCTTAATTACATTTCTCTCGCACAGTCGATACATCATCAGCCGTTTTAATATGGCCTTGAGCGTGCTATCCAGATGACGCCCGATTAGGAGGCGGAGCGTTATGTTGCACTTAGCGAGTTGTGAAACATGCGTCAATCTGATGGCCCGAGAGAATCGGCTGCGAGCGTCCTATGATGCGACCATCAAAACGCTCTATGATTTCGGCAGGGGCTTGAGTCTCGATAAGTATCGCGCAACCAGAATGCTGGCAGATGAAATGTGGGATACCCTGACGCTGGCTACGCGTGACCTTCAGGAACACCAACGCAACCACGTGATGAAGGAGCAAAGCCTGGTGGATCATCGTAAGGCTATCAACTCTGACAGGTAATCGTTCGTTCTGGTAGAGAGCCTGATCGGTGTGCTGCAAACTCCAGCGCGATGGCTTCCAGAACGATATTTGATCGGCCATGAAGGCGCAGCCAGGGAGCTCCGAAAGAGGATTCACCTACGAAATAGTGGAGTCGAGATGCGACCTCAGATGCGCTTCCAATTCGGCCTGAGCTCGTCGCC
>DASYCD010000089.1:0-5965 GCA_036500405.1 Bryobacteraceae bacterium | reverse complement strand
CGCGGGCTGCTCGGCCAGATGCTGTTCAAGAGCGAGGAAGGTATGAAGCCGACTGCGGCGCTTTCGGGCGGCGAAGTCGCGCGGCTGATCTTCTGCCGGCTCATGCTGCAGAAGCCCAATTTACTGCTGCTCGACGAGCCGACGAACCACCTGGATCTCGAATCGATCAACGCATTGAACTTCGCGCTACAGAAGTATCAGGGCACGCTGTTCCTCGTCACGCATGACCACGATCTGCTTGAAGAGACGGCCACCCGCATCTGGCGCGTCACGCCCGGCAATATCGAAGATTTCAAGGGCACGTACGAAGAGCTGCAGTCGGTCGCTGCTTAGGCTTTACTGACGCGGCTCAGAGCGCGATTCAGAACCGGTAAAACTTATGCCGGCACGCGCGGCAGCGGAAGGGCGCGATGAAGAAGAGCCGCAGGAACTCTTCCCAGATCCCGGAGCGCGCGGCGCGGCGAACTGACGTCGAAGTACATTTCGGGCAGAAGTGGCTTGGAAACTTGCCGTCTTCCATTACGGCGCGCGAGGGAGCCTTGATCAGCTTGCGTTCTTCCGCCTGGGTAATCTGGTGCGGAAGATGGGCCGGCGGCTCCAGTTTGAACCCCGGCACCGCATCTCCGAGCGCCCGCTCAATACTATTCACAACTCCCGATACCCTTTGTTCCGCATTGCGAGAAGTGTCGCGCAAGTGGTTGATGGTTTCGGTCTGAATCGCCGAAATCTCCTCGAGCTGCGAAATGCGGTCGTCCAGTTGAGTGGTGAGGGCTTCCGTGCTCTGATCGACGACGCGCTGGCCCATCTCGCGGAAACTATCCACGAGTTTGTTCTCCAGCTTTTCGATCTGCTCGCCGACCTGTTCGTCAATGATGGACGAAAGGTCACCCCGGTCGCTGCGCTCCCGCTGGCGACTTCGCGGAGGTTCCGCGGCGCGGCTTCTTTCGCTCAGGGCGTCGCGCAACGGGTTCGACAGCCTGCCAGACGGATTTCTCGGACGGCGCATCGTAAGTATTCAGTGAACTTGCTGACCCAATTGTATCGTGACATACCGCGCAATTCTCTGGTACTGGCAGGACTAGTTGTGAAGAGTGGCGTTCAGGAGACGCGCGAGGCGGAACCCTGCGCGGGCGAGCTGTTTGTCCATGACCGGCTGGACCTTGCCGGCATACGCGCCGTCGATGACGATATGAAGAGCCGTCACGCTTTTGCGGCGCTCAGCGCAGGCCGCGTTGCTGCCGCCGGGCTCGGGTGCGATGGCAGGCTTCAGCTTGCCGTAGACCGTCCTGCGCGCGATACCGTCCGATTCCCAAGCCCAGGCTTCGGGGTCGTTCACACGGCGATTCGACAGCGTTTCAAACAAGGACGCGAAACGCACGTCGAGACCCGCCGCAAAGGCGGCTGCGTCTCTGTACGAATTTTTCTTCATCTCCGCGGTCAGCAGCCGCGTGTCCCACAGGCTGTGAAGATTCGTGGCGTTTGTGTCGCCCGAAAAATGGACGGGGTCGCAGTTGCCGCCCTGATCGCTGTCATCGATGGCGTGCAGCGGCTGGTGGATATCGCCAACGAAGTGAATTAAATATCGCAGCGCCTCCGCGCGATCCGCGTCGTTGCGGGACTTGTCCGCCAGAATTTTCGCGAAGTGTTCGATGGCGTCGACTACGCAGCCAGTCGCGTCCTTTCCGCTCGCCGAGGGCCAGATCTCCGGACACCAGGGGCCGATCTTCGTTCGCTTCGTAACGGTGCGGGGGATGTCGATATAGTGCCACGCGCCATTCTTCCTGGCAGTGCGAATATCGTCGGCCCAGGACGCTACCGCGGCCATGAGGTCAGCGGGCGGATCGGGACAGTAGCGGTTCGATGAAACATTAACGGGCGATGCGTGAAGCAGCCTGTCCACTTCCTGAGATGTGGCAGGCGTCAGATGCACCCGCGCGATGAAAGCAACGACGCGATGACCATCGCAGCCCCAGCCGAATAGCGGCGCAGGAGCCAGCAGTATTGCCAGGGCGAAGATAACCCACATCCGACCCATTGTAGCGGCGCAGTGTTAAAGGGTTATGGCGCCGCGCGCATGAAACAGAAAAAGGGCGGGTATCCGTTCGCCGGACACCCGCCCTTTGATTTGCTACTAACGTCCGCTTAGAACTCGACGCGGGCGGAGAATGCGAGGATGCGGTTGGAACCAGCGACCACATCGTTCACATAGCCGAGGGACGGCAGGTTCGATACCAGATTGGTCTTGGAGTCGAGCTGCATGGTCTCGTTATAGCCCTTGAATTCCGGATGGTTGAAGACGTTGTAGGCCTGAGCCTGAAGCTTCATCACGCGCCTCTCGCTGCCGAGCGGAATGATCTTGGTCAGCGTCATGTCGAAGTTGGTGACATGCGGGTTGGTGAAGACACCCGAACCACCGCCCAGATTGCCCAGAACCGGAGGACCGGTGAGGGAGTTGTTCGGGCCATTCGCCAGGGCTGCCATCTGGAAGGCGGCGGGGTTGAAGTACACCTTGCCGTTTCCATTAGTGCCGATATTGTCGAACGGATTGGCAACCACCTGGCAGCGGATGCTCCCAATATCGGGCGTACCGGTATATCCACCGGTGGGGCCCGCCTGACCGGAAGTCAGGTTGCAGGTCGGATTGGTCGGCGAACCGCTGGCGCTCGATGTGATACCTGAAAGCTGCCAGTTGTCCGTCACATAGCCAACACCCTTCCAGTGCATCTTTTTCGCAATGCCGGGAATGTCGTACGAATAGCTGATCTGGAGGTTGTGGGTGCGGTCCGCGCCGGTGCGGCCGTAGTTGTACGCTTCGTTGTCTGGCAACGCAGCATTGTAGGTTGTGGTGCCCAGAGCGCGCGAGAACGTGTAGGAAACCCCGAACGCCAGGCCATGGGTCAGTCGCTTGTTCACTGTGGACGTTAAGGCGTTGTAGTTCGAGTGGCCGGAGAAGTTCGCCATATTGATAGCACCGTATCCGGGGTAGACGGTCCGCAGCAGATCTGAAGCTAAGCCGTTGCTCGTGCCGGCGGCCGTGGTCGGATCGATGTTGGCCTTATTGAAGGGCCAATTGGTGCCGAGCGGAACATAGTTCACGTCGCAGCAACCAGCCGCAATGTGCTGGTGATAGACGCGATTGTGGGTATAGCCCACGTCAACGGTCCAGTTGTTACCGAGGGTGCGCTGGATGCCGAGGCTCGCATTCTGCACGGTATCCCACGGTACTTCGGCGGGGTACGCCTGCATGGAGATCGGCGTAACGCCCTGCTGCGTGTTGATGGACGGAACGGCTCCGGTGTTCTGAGCATTGATGTCAGCGAAAGTTACGTTATTCACGCCAACGTTGTACGACGCGGGCGCCTGGGCGGAAAGACCGTAGTACTGGTTTCCGTCGAGGCGATTATAGAAGATTCCCCAGCCGCCGCGAAGAGCGGTTTTGCCGTCGCCGAACAGGTCATACGAGAAACCAAGACGCGGCGCGACGACAACGGGCTGCTGGTGATAGCTGTCTTCGCTGACGCCGTCCACGCCGAGCACGGCGGAGCCGGTAGCGGCATCGCCGGAGTTGGGAACCAGCTTGGCGATGAACGCATTGCTGACCAGATTCCCGGTGAGCGGGTCCTTCGCCATCAGTCCTTTACCCGCGGTACAAGTTGTGGCCCCACCCGCACAGGCGGGAACGTACAACCGTGACTGGGCCGCGGCGTTGTACTTCGACGGGAAGAAGTTCACGAAAGTATGACCGTTGTCATTCTGAGGCGACTGATGATAGAAACGCGCGCCAAGATCGAGCGTCAGGCGGCGGCCTACCTTCCAGTTGTCCTGCATGTACCATTCGTAATTCTGGTAAACCACGTTGAAGGTCAATTCGGCGTTGTTCTGGTTGTAGCTATTCACGTCACCCAGCAGAGCGTTCACGTAAGCCGAGTTTGTATTGAGGAACGGGACTCCCGCGTTCGTGGCAAAGCTGTACGAGCCAGCGTAGTTCTTGCAAGCGCACTGGTACTTCGTGTTGAATTCGACATACACGCCAGCCTTGAACGCATGGTGGCCCACAACCTTGCTCAGATTATCGACGTAATACCAGGTGGGGTTGGTGGCGATTTCCTGGCCCGCGGTAGCGCCGGTACGGTTGTAGCTCATGGCGTTGTCAGGAAAATGCTGACTGCTCAGCGTCGTGCTGCCAAAATTCCACGTCGGCAGAATCGGGGGATCCGCGTAACCGTTGATCGGGCCCTGTGCATCCGTTTTCGGAATCGGGAAGAGTGTCGGAATACCGGGAATCAGAGAGCGCGCTTCCGATGCGAAGTTATCGGTGGTGGTGAACGTGTATTGATCCCACGTGTAGCCAATCGTGGTCTCGTTGACCATGGTTGGGGTAATCGTGTAGGTCAAGGTGCCGGATTCGCTGTGACCACCGTTCGGGTGAACGATAGGAGCAATGCCCTTGGCCCCGAGCAGACCGCCTTCACCCTGCGCGAAATTCACGCCGCTGAAAAGCTGGTACATGTAGTCTGCATCGTTGATGAAGCGGAAATAGCCGCTGAGCTTGCTGCTGAAGTAGTAATCGCCACGCAGCACCGAGTTCAGACGGGGGTGAATCGCGCTTCCCTGCTCGTTGTAGTTGATGACGTTGACCTGCGTCGGTAACACCGGCGAGTAGTTCGGCAGCGGGAAGAAGTTCAGCATCGACTGACCGACAGAATTGATGCGCGACTGCGGAACTTTATTGCCCGGGAATTGATTGTTGTTGTCATTGGGGTCCAGGATCGGAACGACCGTACCGCCATTGTTTTTACTCTGGGAAAAATCGCCAGCGCGCTCGAGCGCCGTCGGCGTGTAGGCGGTCTGAGTGGAACCTGCCACGAACTGGCCGGTGCGCTCCTGGGACCAAAAGAGGAATGCCTTCTTGCGATCGCGATTCCAGTGCTTCGGGATAAAGAGGGGGCCGCCAATGCTGTAGGTTTCCACGTTGTACCGGTACGGCACGCGAGGCGTAGCATCGCCGCTCTTGAGGACCGTGTGGTTGTTTGTCCACGTGTTGGCGTTGAACTCTTCGTGGCGGTGGTTCCACGCGGCAGTCCCGTGGAAGTCCTGAGTGCCGCTCTTCGTGACAACGGTAATAGTACCGCCCGAGGTGTGGCCGAATTCAGCCTGATAGTTCGAGGTTAGAACTTTTAATTCCTGAACCGCGTCCAGGTTCGGCTCGTACTGCAGCGAGGTGTTCGAACCCGTGTCCATGTCCGTGATGCCGTCCACGACGAAGTTGAGCGCGGTGAAGCCGCCGTTGATGTTCATGCCGCTGATGGCGCCATGGCTGGTAACGTCGCGGTTCGCGGTGTCAACGACGCCCGGAACGAGACGAATGTAGCCGAAAAGATCGCGACCCTTCAGCGTGAGGCTATCGAGATCCTTCGAATCGACGGTCTGCGATTTCTCAGAACTCGAAAGCTGGACCTGCGCGACTTCGGCCGTCACCGAGACCGATTCCGAGACGTTGCCGAGCTGCAGCGTGATTTTGTTGACTGTGTGGGTTTCGTTTGCCGTCACCACAACGCCGCCCTGCGTGAACGACTTGAAGCCCGTGGCTTTCACTTCGACACTGTAAGTACCCGGATTGACGTTGGTGAAGCGATACGTTCCAATGCTGTCGGTTGTTGCGGTGCGGACCGCGCCTGTTTCCGTGCTGGTCAGAGTGACGGGCGCACTTGCGACCACCGCATCCGCCGGATCGACGACCGTGCCGACAATCTGACTGCTGACCTGCGCAAAAAGAGTGAGACTACTGAGTGCAAAAGCGAGAGCAAGCTGTGAGATAAACCTGCTGTTCACATTGACCCCCTTAAACGTTTTTTGGACCAAAAGACAGACTCCCTTATTTTGAATGGTTTTCCACCATTCCTTGCCGACGGTAACATTCGCGTAAACGAGTGTCAATATTTGGTCAGTTTGTTTTTGGTTTGAA
>DASYCD010000088.1:0-9106 GCA_036500405.1 Bryobacteraceae bacterium | reverse complement strand
CTGGAAAGCCCCCGTTCCACACGGCACCAGGTGAGGAAGTCTCTGATTCCGCTGGAGATCGGCGTTAAAGCCGAATTCCCGTTACGATCCATTCACGAATGAACCCTTTCGTGCAATGATACAATATTCCCGAAAATGTTTTAAATCAATTCTGATCGGGACGTAACCCGGCCGGATGAGATTTTTGCCGCTGGGGAGGCGAGGGTGGCCGGTTCGACAGCCAAGAAAGTCGTAGTGCGGCGCTTCGAGCGTGAAACCATCACCGGCTTCGTTAATCCTTTCAGCTACTTACAGCCGCAAAATATTGAGATCCTGCGGCCGGATGGCTCGCTGAGCCTGCTTCCCTATCGGGAAGTCCGTTCAGTGTCCTTCGTGAAAGACTTTGAGGGCGGGGAGGATGCGCCGCGCGTTTTCCTCAATCGGCCGAAGCAGGAAGGGCTTTGGGTACGGATGGTCTTCCACGATGGCGAGGTGATGGATGGCATCCTGCCGAACAACCTGCTTACCTGGGAGGCGGCAGGGTTGACCGTAACGCCGCCCGAGCCGGATTCGAACAGCCAGAAGGTTTTTGTGCCGCGCGAGGCGCTGAAGAGCGTTCAGGTGCTGGGGGTGGTGGGAAGTCCGTTGCGCGCCAAACGCAAAAAAACGCCAGTTGAAGATCAGCCGACGCTTTTTTGATTTGGCTGCCGGTCAGATGGCGAGCTCGTTGTTGTACGTCATTTCCTTCAGGGTGAACTTCGTCTTGCCTGAGAGGTTGCTGAATTTCAGCGCGAACTCGACTTCCTTATCGGCATGCGCGAGCGGCAGGGCGTCTTTGGGGAACCCGAACAGAAGGGTTGCGTTCCGGTTCGTCGCCAAAACGACATCAGGGTGGACTGGGTCTTTTCCTTTGACGGAGAGCGTTGCGGCCGCCTTGAGGGGCGCGGTCTGATCGGCGGGAGCTTCACCTGCGGGACTCGGACCACGGCCGCGGGCGTCGCGAGCGGCGGCCATCAGCGTCTGCTGAGAAATGCCGGTTACGCCGATGATGTAGCGGTTTTCGAGGGTTGCGGGAAGGTTCAGCGGGTGGGCCTCCCGAACCGGTTTGGCGCTCTCCCAAACGATCATGAGCGGTACGGAGCCAAAGTTCCCCACAGGCGCCAGACTGCCGCCGCTACCACCGCCGCCGCGAGTGCGCCCACCGCCACCGCGGGAACTGCCACCGCCGCCGAATCCGCTATCGCCGTCACCGCTGCTGCTGTCGCCGCCACTGCCGCTCCCACTTCCCGAACGGGCGCCGCCGGAAGAGGACGCGTCGACTTTTTTCGCCCACGGGGACTTCGTGCGGATCTCATTCTTTTCGTCGTCGGTCCATTCGGCGGACTTTTTCCTGTTCCAGAAATCGGACGCCGCGAAGGAATACTGTTGGGCCAGCAGCCCCAGGCCGGCGCCGGATGCGAGCTGGATGATCTCGCGGCGACTGCGGCCCCCTTCATGAATTTTTGCCATCTCTCAATTACACTTCAGGGGCCGGGCGGGGTGCAAAGATAAAACTGAAACGATTTGTCAACGAAAACTTCATCCGCGGCTCTGCTGAGCGCAGCGCTCGCCCTCCTCACTCTTGCGTGCTCCGGTCCGGAATCGACGCCCTCGCCGTTTCGCGATAAGCGGTTGCCGATCGAGCGGCGCGTTGCCGATCTGCTGTTCCGCATGCATCCCGACGAGAAGCTGGCGCTCGTCCGCGGCGCGCAGGCGCTTTCGATCCCCGAGAATAATCGTCTTGGCATTCCGGCTTTGCGGGCGGTGGAAGGCCTGACGGGGATCAGTGCGAAGGACGATTCCGGAACGAGCGTTACGGCCACCGCGTTTCCCGCGAGCCTTGGGCTGGCTGCTACGTGGAACCAGGGTTTGCTCGATCAGGTGGGCGTCGTTATTGCTCAACAGGCGCACGCGTTCGAGCGCGACGAGGTGTTGGGGCCTCTCGTCAACATGGTGCGGTCGCCGCTCAGCGAGCGCATGATCGAAGGTTATGGCGAAGATCCGTACCTGGCTTCGCGCATTGCCGCGAGTTATATCTCGGGCGTACAGGGCGAGGGCGAAATCGCGACCGCGATTTTCGATGGCGGTGAACTGGACACGCGCGTTTCCCGCGAATACGATCTGCGGGTGCTTGAAGCGGCCGTCGATGAAGCCGGCGTCTGGGCTGTGAAAACGCAGGACCCCGCCATCCGCGACTTCATCACGGGTGAGCTCGGATTCAAAGGCTTCGCACTGCTGCCGCCCGATCCACGGCCTGAAGTTCTCGATGGGCAGGTCAGCGGGATCTTACGCGCGATGTTCGCGAACGGCATTATGGACCGTCCGCGTCCGGTCAATCCGCCGAAGCCTGCAACCGCGCTCGAAACGGTCGCGCACCGCACGGTGGCGCGCCTGGCGGCGGATCAGAGCATCGTGCTGCTCAAGAATGACGGCGATCTGCTGCCGTTGGCCGCGGGCAGAATCCGGACAATTGCGGTCTTCGGACCGGATGCACAGACGAACCGCATGGCGGGCGGGAGCTATCCGGTGAACGCGCGTTACGGCCCCACGCCGTTCGAAGCCATTCGCCTGTATTTCGGGAACGGCGTGACGGCGGCGACGTCACCGGCTGACGCCGCCAGGTCCGATGTGGCGATTGTTTTTACCGGTATGAACGGGCAGGATGCACTGGTCGCCGCGGTGGCGAAAGCGAATCCCAAAACGATCGTTGTGATGATGAGCGGCCCGGCGGTTGCCATGAGCAAGTGGGCGGCGAAGGTTCCGGTGATTCTGCAGGCGTGGTATCCGGGTGAAGAGGGCGGCAATGCGATCGCGGATATCCTGAGCGGCGCAGTGAATCCATCGGGCCGATTGCCGATCACGATCGCCGCCGCGGCGAAGGATCTGCCACCGAAAGACAGCGGTCTGTTTCCCGGCTACCGGTGGTTCGACAGTAAGGGTCTCCAGCCGCTGTTCCCGTTCGGCCATGGCCTGTCTTACACGCGCTTCGAGTACTCAAATCTGACTGTGACGCCGCCGCATGTTTCGCAGGGCCAGTTTGTGTCGGTGGGCCTGACGGTGAAGAACGTGGGCTCGCGCGAGGGACGGGAAACGGTGCAGATTTATTTGCGCGCCACGAAGTCGGCGTCTTCGATTGAGCGGCCTTTTCAGGAATTGAAGGCGTTTGAGCAGATTGGTCTTGAACCCGGCAAATCGAAGCGGCTCAGCTTCACGCTGTCGGATCTGGTGACTGCCTATTACGACGAGGGCCGCCACGACTGGGCGCAGGATCAGGCCGAATTCGAAGTGCGGGCCGGATCATCTTCACGCGATATTCGGGCCACGGCCGCTTTCTCGGTCAGCGAATAATCGCCCAGCCGGTCGAGTTCCAGCATCAGGTCGCCCTGTGCGACGGTGAAGGCGGTATTGAACTTCGCGTCCCAAACGAATTCATCGTGGGTATAGGACTGGCGGCTGTGCACGGTCTGGCTGAACGTCTCATCGAAGCCTTTGATCAGAACGATCATCTCGGCCTGCATGCGGGCCAGATCCTCGGCGGTTTTTCCGTAGAACGGGCTGGCCTGGTCGATGGGATGGACGACGGTCCACGTGAGCGCGAAGATCAGAATTTTGTCGCGTTCGAGGGGCAGCAATTCGAATTTGCGCTGCGGTTGTTCGGGGGGGCCGCCGACGGTCATCAGCAGGACCTGCGCTTCCATTTCCATCAAACTGTTGGAGCGCTGGTTGGCGATGCGGAACATCGCCGCCTTGCCTTCCTGATAGGGGGCGATGAGGACGTTTTTGCTGTAGCCGATGGATGCGGAAGGTTTGGAGGTGCGCGCGACCAGCATACCGGTGACGACTGCGAAACCGAGCAGGCCGGTCAGCGCTTCGAGAATGGCCAGGACGTTTGCCCTGATACTGACCGGAGCGAGATTTCCGTAACCCACCGTGGTGAGCGTGTGGGCGCTGAAGAAAAAATCATTCATGAACCGGCGCAGTTCGGAATGAGCGGCGGAGCCCGAGATCTGCGAGGCGTCCATGGAGAAATACGAGACCGCGAAGAATGTGTTGACCGAAAGATAAAAGGCAAACACCAGGGTGGTGAAAGCCGGCCAGCTCATGCGGATCACGGCGAGCCAGGGATGGAATGCCCGCCAGTTCGCGCCGCGCCGGCGCACGTTGAATGAACCGTCTTTGTTGAGGGCGCGGCGCAGGGGCGCGCCGTATTGCTGGGTTAAGCCCGGATCGAAAGACGCTTTTCGCATCGATAGCGCCAGTGTAACGCGCGGGCGCGGTATGTTCCGCCCTTATGGCGTGTAAATGAACCAAGGGTAACGATCGACTGGCAAAGAGGCATTTTTGCGCGCGAGACACCAGATCTGTTCGCCGCGGTTTTCCGTGCTGTAGCCGTTGAGCGCGAGGAACCGCAGCATCTGCCGGTGCTCGGAAAACTCGTCGATAAATGTGGTGAAGAGGCGCTCCACCTCAAAGCCTGCGGCTTTTACGGCTTCACCCAGTTCATGGGCAGTGTATTCGCGCATGTGGCCGATATCGGTTCTGCCATCGGGACCGGGGCGTTCGTAGAGGAAGAAGATTTGCGGATTGTCGCGTCCGTCGAGCGTTTTTGCCACGCTGGTCACGCTGCCCACATTGGGCGTCGAGATCAGCAGATAGCCGCCGTCCGCCAGCACACGGCGGGATTCGAGCAGCATCCACATTGGATCGTGCGTCATGTGCTCGATGATTTCGGTCGCGAGGACCAGATCGAAGTAGTTATCCGGATAGGGAAACTCGTGGCGCTCGACGTCGAAGTGATCGACGTAGCAGGAAAATTGACCGTCGGGAAAATCGTAGGTTTTGTGATCGATCTTTCCCTGCGGACCGTAGTAGGCACCGCGTACTTCTTTATATCCGCATGTACGTTCGAGCAGGGGCGTGATCTGCATGTAGCAGCCGAGTTCGAGAATACGGCCGGTCTTCTGCGGAGGCGGGATGAGCGCGAGAGTTTTCGAGAGCCGCGGGATGTGCTTGGCGAGATATCGGTCGCCGTCGGCATCCGGCATCTTCATGCCGCGCAGGGCCGTCTCTGCTGCGCGCAGGCGTCCGCGGTCGAACTGGTTTTCATCGGACGGTATCGGCCAGGGTGGCAGACGCCGGATGGCCCAGCGGAGAAACGCGCGCAGCGCACGGAAGTAGAGGGGAGGGGAGCCGGAATCAGGTCTGCCGGTCACCATTAGGAATCCACACAGCAGTAATCCCGCCAAACTGAAAATATATCCAATGCGATTTCCGGCTGACGTAGTGAAGACAAGCGTCACATCCTGAGTGCCCGGCGGGGCGTCGACCACGATGAAACCCATACTGTCCTCTCGAAGAGGCAGTTGCGTTTTCCCTGAGTAAGCGCGCCACGCCGAATCGTAAGAAACCTGCACCAGAATCGATTGACCCGCTTCGATGGGCGCATGCAGAGAAATGGAATCCGTTCCGTTCCAATGCGTGGATGTTGGTATATCCGGGCCGTGTTCGATAAGATCGCTGTACGCCTGCAACTGCTCGTATATGGTTGCGGGCTCGATCGGGCGGAGGGCCGATAAGCGGGCGCGATCGAGAACGCGCGCCAGGCTGGCATAGCGGCGTGGCACCTGATAGATCACATCGCCCTGATGGTCGTCGAACAATACCGGAAGAACTCCGGCGAGTTTGTCAGGATGACGAAAATCGCGGTAGGCATCCTGCGAGTTCGAGCCGCTGACGATGATCGCATCGGCGCCCATCGCTTTCAGCCACTCTACAGAGTAAACGGGATTGAAGCCTTCGCTGTTCTCCCAGACCGCCCGCAACGTATTCACGTTGGTCAGTCCCTGTTGAGAGCCGCCGCTCACCTCCGCGTTGTCGAACCAGGCGTTCCACCAGAAGCGGGTCGAGCCGCCTACGTATGTACGGGCATTCGGCAGATGCTCGGCCACCCACTGAGACAGACGGTATTCCACGCGATTCTGATAATCGGGTGCGTCCGGATAGTAGCCCCATGGATGAGAAATGAAATCGGCGGATGGCCAGAATGCAGCAAGAATAACGATGCCAATTGCCGCGCGACCTGCGACCGGCGCGCGCTGCCAGAGACGGCGCAACACGTCCGCGCAAACCAGAATGATGGCCATGTCCATTTCCGGAATCAGGCGCCGTGGATCTCCCAGATCGAGGAACTGGAAGTAGAAATATCCCAGCACATTCAGCGCGAAGAACAGCATGCTGCCTATCGCGAACGTCAGGAATACTCTGGCTGGCTTTTGCGATCCCCAGCGCCAGGAGACGATCCCGAAGACAAGACAGAGCACGAGCCCTGGCAGATGGTGGAAGCTATTGCCCGGTACGGATACGTAGCGGAGGTTTCGGATCGTGATTTTCAGATACGCCGGTGTCAGCCAGAACGCCGAGAGAGCGTATGCAAGCGCGGGAATCACCAGCGCGCGCAGCAGGACCGCGCGGCCGCGATGTGTAATCCAGATACTCCACACCAGTATTGGATAGAAAATCGCCAGCGCGGTAGCGCCGTAGAAATTCGTCAACACGAGCAGGGCTGAAAGGATAGATGCCAGAGCCAGGGCAACGGTCCGATTTTTCCGCAGCGCCAGATACGCGAACGCCAGGGCATACGGCAAAAGGGCCAGTGCGGTCATATGAGGACCCTCGCCGTAGCGAACCAATACGCCCAGCCGCCACGGCATGAGCTGTGGCGAATCCAGCCGAACGTCCTTCAAAAGCAGAAACGAAGGCGAGAGGAAAAGACACGCGATAGCGGAAAGCCACGCCTGCCCTCGGGGGCCTTCCATGATGCGCACCAGCAAGTAAACACCGGCAATCCCCACGCAAAAAAAGAACGCCGTGAATAAATGGTACGCCTGTGGGGGAATGAAAAAATTGGTGAGCAGGGCAGTGCCGTAGCGGAGGACGGGGGGATAAATATAGTCAAACCGCGTGCCGCAATACCATAGGGGCTGCCAAAGCGGATGGGGCCAGTGGGAGGCCAAAAAGCGGCCGTCCGCGATGAACGTACTTTCGATCGAAGCCCACGACTGCAGGTATTTCGCCTTGAAAAGCGGGCGAATGACGATGGCTGCGCAAAGGAAAACCAACAGCAGATCCAGCAACAGGAGCCAGCGCTTTCGAGGGGGCAGCGGTGCGGGATTCGGTATTCCGATCAACCGCCAGTGTACCCTGCCGTCTCCGAATGCCGGGATTCAACTTGCGGCGCTAAGGTTCCGGCTTCTTGTGGAAAGAAAAGATGTTGAACTGGGGTCTGCCGTGCGAATCCGCGATGGTGCGAAGGGGGAATTTCGTGTAGCCCGCTTTCTGCGCAATCGCGTCCAGAGCCGATGTATTGTCGTGAAAATATTCCAGATTGGCGGGGCGGCTGACGAAGACGGTATCCGGCTCGGAGATCAGCTTCACCACGGCTTCGTTCGGCAGCGTTGAGATTACTTCTTCGCGCGCCTGAAACCTGCCCCGCGTCAGCAGGTTCAGGCTGTCGCGAATGCCGAGGTCGAGCGTTCGGACCGTCTTTGCTTTGGCGCCCTCCAGGTAAGTCGCGAGGGGGCTGGTTGCATCGGTGAACAGGCCTATCGGCCCATTGGAGTGAAGCTGAATGCGGTAGTGGTTCAGCACCATCACGTTGGACACAACGAGAACCACGGCGATTGCCGTGGAGAGCCGCGGCGGCCGGAGCGCAGCGGCAACTACACCCACGAGCAGTTGCGGGAACGGATAGAGCAGGACGACGTGATGGGCGGCTCCGGTGTAACGGATGCTGGCCATCACCAGGAACGCTGTGACGCAAACAAGAATCGCGAATATCGCGACCCCGCGCGCTTTCGGTCGCCGCAGAAACGGCGTTCCCACTATTGCGATCAGGAATGCCGGTAAGAACAACGTTTCAACCGGCAGCCAGCGCCGCGAGGCGGGTGCCACCAGGATTCCGAAAAGCGCGGAACCAGCCATGGTTTGGCGAAACGAGATCAGTTTGATGCCGATACCTTCGAACGAGGGGTGAATGTTGGCGTGCGACGTCGCGAGCGGCGCGTGCAGGTTGTAGACGACGAGCGGCAATATGCCAATTCCAAAGGCCATGACGGAAAGTCCGACGCGGCGTTTGCTGCCCATCCACTTGCGGATCGACGCGGGCGAGGTGATCAGAGTCGCGGCAACCAGACCGCTGAAAATCCAGATGAAGACGGCTTTATCCCAGAACGCCAGGCCGAAACAGAAAAATCCCGCCGGATAACGGCGTGATGTGATGAGCACGCAGCCCGCGAGGAGCAGCAGGTGCTGCAGCGCAACAGGTCCCCAATCGAAGGTATTGGTCAGGATAAAGGATGGATCGGTCGCCAGCAGCAGGCCGGCGATGCACGCGGCGCGTAATCCGGTCAGGTTGTACGTCCAGCGCACAAACAACCACACGGTTACGGCGCCTGCCAGGATCATGGGCAGCCGTATGGACCAGATGGCAGGTGGAAAGAGGGAAAATACCGGCCAATAAATCAGACTTTTGAGCGCGCCAGCATAGGGAATGATCACGAGAGGAATATGGAAGTGAAAAAGCTGAATTCCATATGAGCTGTCGATCGCGCAGCCGACAAGGGGCCGGCCGAACGCGGCCTCATCGCCCTCAATCCCTGCGAGGGGCGCGAAGATGCAGGAAAAGACGAGAAACACCGCAGCGCAGACAAACGGCAGCACGCGCGCCAAGTGCGGCGCGTCAACTGCGCTTGTTTCGTCCGGGCTGGCGGCGGATAAGACAGGGTATCCGCGCGTCGAATTCAAGATACATCTATCTTGCCTTAACTGGTTCCGAGGCCGGGACCATCGAGACCGGTCGTATCGAGATAGCCGTCGCGGACGTTGAAGATTCCGGGATAGCGTTTCTCCCAGCCTTTGCTGGCGGAAGGGACGTATTCGCGGCCGTTGGCTTCGACTGCGGCGGTGCCGGGGATGTGGGCGGCGATGCCGACGGAATGCACCAGCGCGGCGCCGGGACAGGTGAGGTCCTGCACGCAGCGGAACATCTTGTATTTCTGGGCGGCGGCGGCGAGGAGCAGCGTTTGGGATT
>DASYCD010000087.1:0-58805 GCA_036500405.1 Bryobacteraceae bacterium | reverse complement strand
AATACCCCGCCGACTCTTCGATGCCTGTAACCTCATATTCAGGCAAACCCAATACCGCCTCTGATTTGATCAAAACTTTCCTCGCAAGTCTGTTTTTATCAGTCAGAGGCTGGGTTTGCCCCCATTAACGAGCTAGAGCCCAAAATTACCGTAAGCGACCTTCTCCACAAGACTGTGGGGACTTTTGTGGGGATGCTTCTTAAAAACCCTTAGCGATACAGGCGTTCGCGAGCGCAGTCCTGTTATGAAACTTGCCCACGCTCCGGAGCGTTCAACAGTTTGCTATTGGGTTTCCAGAGGAAGCTGAAAGAATAGCTTGGTACCGACGCCGGCCGCGGACTCTGCCCATATCCTTCCGCCGTAACGCTCGATGACTCGCTTGCAGAACGCAAGCCCGAGGCCGGTGCCTCCATCGCGTTTGTTATCCAGTCGGGTGAATAGATCAAAGACTTTTGTGGCGTACTGCTGGTCAAAGCCTGCGCCGTTGTCGCTCACCTCGAAGATCGCTACGTCCTCGTTTATCCGGGCAGCGATCCGAATGATGGGCGGTACATTGCTCCTTCTATATCTGATCGCGTTCGAGAGCAAATTTTGGAAAACCTGGATCAGTGGGTACAGCGCTGCCTGGACGGTGGGCAACGGCTCGATCGCTATTTCGGCGTCCGCTTCCTCTACACTGGTCCGCAGCGCCTTGAGTGCTTCCGCGACGGCAATATTCGCGTCCACCGGCGAAATCTGGAGTTCACCATGAATCACCCGCGAATACTGAAGCACATCTCGGATCAGACTCGACATTCTCTTAACGCCTTCCTGGATGAATTCGCGGTACTGCCGCAGTTCATCGGGGCTCGCCGTATTTGTTTTCCGCAACAGCAGGTCTGAGTAGATACTGATGATTCGGAGCGGCTCCTGCAGATCGTGGGATGCCACGAAGGCAAACTGCTCAAGATCGCGATTAGACCGCTCAAGCGAATTCATTTGATCGCGTAGGAGACGTTCGCTTTCTCGAAGTTTTTCTTCAACATCTTTCGCGCGGTCCCGGGAATTGATCAAAGCCTGGCATACCCAGCACACGAACCCTCCCCCCACGAGATAACGCAGCAGGGCAAGCGGATCCGAGGGATCAACGAGGTGTCCCCAACCTCCCGGATTGACTATTAAGCCAGCAAACAACGCTCCCAGAGCCAGTGCAACAAGACCGGCCGCAAAACCGCCTTCCGAAGCGCTGACCGTAGTAGCCAGAAAAAATGTCAGATACGGCGCCCCGCGTCCGGCGAAGCTCGTAAGGCACATTCGGACCAAGAGGGCGACGGCAGCGAGCGCGGCCGCGGCTAACTAAACAGGAGCGATACGGAGTTGCCCATACCCGATTCCGCCAAGTCGACATTGAAACACAAGAATACCTGCACATGCTGAATTTCCGATGATTGCGCACATGAACGCGCTTTGATCGCGACAGAAGCTCTCGACGGCGGGCATAGCTCTCGACGGCGGGCATCAGGTACCAGACGGAACATAGCCAGCCATCTGGAGCCAGCCGGAAGATGGCCAATTTGCTGAAGAAGGCCAAAATCCGCGTTGGCTGTCTCCGCTGCAGTGGGCATCTTCGGCGCTCCCCAAGAGCACATGTGCGAACGACCGTCTCGTCCGTCCCACCGTCATCGACCGCGGTCCGGATCGATGTACGCGCGTACGACATTATCGCGTTTAACGCGATTCAGTGCAGGCCGACGAAAGGATCTTGCTTCGAGCCGGTACCGGCGCATGACTTGACGACGTTCGCGTCCCAACCGTCACTATCGCGACTGACCACCGATTCGATATTGTTCCGAAACAGATGGGTAAGTGAAGGCAGCTACACAGGGCGGCGCGACGGAGTGGCCGAAATATCGAAGCGGAAGCAGAGCCGCAATAGGTGCTTTCGCGTAGCATGCCGAAACCCGCGTTCAAAGCGCCAAACGCGTTTCACGAAGCGGGCTGATAAACAGTCCGAGTCGGACGCCAACAACTACGGATACTGGTTGCGCTCATCCGCGGATTGAAGCCATCGAGTAACAGCACGTAGACGATGAGCACTTTCCCAGGCGGACCGAAAGGAATGGTGTCGGCGGGGCTTTACGGGAGCCGCGCTGGCTGCCCAGCGGTAACCCGCCTTCCGCCACAAGCGTGCTTTGACCGTGATTGGTTGGCATTCCTGATTACTACTTGGTAACAGATAACTATCCTAGATTCATGACTTTACAGTAAGCGGATGAGTCTCTATAATCGTCCAAGCGCATGACTCATTCGCTGCAGATCGAGATCTGGGCCGTCGATCGGCTGAGCCCCTACATGCGTAACGCCCGCACCCATAGCGACGAGCAGGTTGCGCAGATTGCGGGATCGATGAAGGAGTTCGGATTCGTCAATCCGATCCTCGTCGGCAGTGATTCGGTCATAATCGCAGGCCACGGCAGACTGCTTGCCGCTCGAAAGCTCGGCATGACTGAAGTCCCGGTAATTGTTATCGATGGTTTGACGGAAAACCAGCGTCGCGCGCTTATTCTCGCTGACAACAAACTGACCCTCAATGCCGGATGGGACGAAGAAATGCTGCGACTTGAGATCGAAGCGCTTCGTGACGCCGAATACGATGTGGATCTCATTGGCTTCGACGATCAGGAACTCGCGGAGTTGCTCGCGCAGCAGGATGCGGCTGAGGGACTGACCGATGAGGACGTTGTCCCTGAATTGCAGGAGACGCCAACCACCACGGTCGGCGATCTTTGGGTGCTTGGTGACCACCGGCTCCTGTCCGGCGACACTACGATTCCAGGCGATGTCGAACGGCTGATGAAAGTTGAGGCCGCGGATCTCGTTTTCACAGATCCGCCGTACAACGTGGACTACGAGGGTTACACCGAGGACAAGCTGAAGATCAAAGGCGGCCGAATGACCACGCAGCAGTTCCAGGAATTCCTGCGCGCGACTTTCGCCAGCTATAGACACGCGGTGAAGCAGGGAGCCTCGATGTACGTTTGTCACTCCTCCTCATGGCAGCGCGAATTCCAGAACGCGATGGAAGCCGCGGGCTTTGAGGTCCGGTGCCAGATCATCTGGCGAAGAATACATTCGCGTGGGGTTTCGGGCGATACAAGTTCCAGCACGAGCCGATCTTCTACGCGCATCTTGCAGGCCAGAAGGATCCTTGGTACGGCGACAAGTCCCAGTCAACGCTTTGGCAGGAGAAGAAGCCCGCGGCGAATCGCATTCACCCGACCGCTAAACCCGTCGAGCTGATCGAACGAGCGCTGGTGAATAGCAGCAAGGCTGGGGATGTCGTAGCGGACTTCTTTGGCGGCTCCGGCTCGACGTTGATTGGCTGTGAACGGCTTGGTCGGAAAGCGCGAATGATGGAGATCGATCCGAAGTATGCCGATTGTATTGTTCGGCGTTGGCAGGAATTCACCGGGAAAAAAGCAGTGCTGGATGGGGACGGAAGGTCGTTCGATCAAATCGCGGAAGAACGGGCGGGAGTCAACGCGTGACGCAGACCCTATCGTGCTTCTATCTCGGCAACCCGGACATATATGCCTTCGATCCCCTGTGCCCAGGCCACGTATTGGGCCGGGCACATCGGATCGCCACCCTGCTCCATCCGGCGAATCCGCCGGCGGAGATCGTCGGCCGCAATCTCGCGCGCCTCGTTAATGCTGGAGACGGCGGCCACGGGTTCGTAGGTCCCTTTCTGCGATTCCGCAACCAGGAATCCGATCCCGATGCTGGTGTTTTCGTCGATGGCGCGGGGTCGTCCGCGCGTAGCGGTCATGCTTGTCTCCTTGCACCACCATTGATCGCTCTGACGCGGAACGTAATCAAGCGAATTCTGATCATCAGAACGAAAAAAGCCGCCGGATCGGTAACGACCCGGCGGCAAGAGGGAAAAATGAGCCTGCTCGAATCAGGCTTTGATCGAGTATACCCGTTTTTCACCAACTTTCTCGCTTCTGATCACGAGTCCGTGCTTCTTCGTGAGGGAGCCGCCGACGCTCAGCATCGCGCGCGTGGTGTGCTTCTGCCAGCCCATAGCGGTCATGATCTCCTCGATCGTGGTTCCTCCCTCGCGATTCAGCATCGCGATCACCTGGTTAGTCTTGCTCGACTCGCGGGGCCCTTTCGCGCTTGTGGGCTCAGTGGCCGCTTTCTTCGCGAGGGTGGTCTCATGAAGCACGGCGGCCTGCGCGGGCGCGACGTCGGGCGACTGTGGGGCAACGTCCGTACCGATGGGCTCGCCTTCGAAGGGCGTTTCAGGCTCACTGGCAATGGCCAGTTCGGGCTGTGCTACCGGCTCGGCTTCGGTGCCTGTTTCGGAGGTTTCAGTCTCCGGGTCGGCGGTATCCGGCGCAAGCGGTCCCAGGGTCTGAATCGTCTTCCAAATGCGCGAAACGCCCGTCGCCCGATCCGTGAACTTGGCCACCGGCATTACCCCTGGTGCCGGGACAACCCACGCAGACAAGAGCCAGCAATCGCGCGAACACGGCGCAACCTCACTGGCATTCTGTACGCAGGCTCCAACGAAAGGTATCGGCTAACGACCGCGGGCTGGCCGCGGGGCCCGAATCGCGACGGTGAAATCCGGAAGGGCGATAGGCGTATCGTCTCCGTCTTTCCTCCGCGTGAAAGCCTCATCAAGTTCCAGAACATGCGCCCGGGTCAACTCCAGCGAGTGTTCTTCCGGCTGGTAAACGGTTCCGGTCGGGTAATCCACATACGGCGTTCGGGACTGTTCGATGTGTGTCCCTAAGACGTGGGCTACCGGATGGAGGCGGACAAAGTCCGCGAGTCGGCGTGCGCTGGCGGCATAGACGGGAACGTCTGGTGCGTTCACGTATAAGCGGCCTGGATAGAGACTGTCCCCGGTGAGCAGAAGTGCGGTGCGCCGATCGTACAACGCGATGCTCGCGTTGTTATGGCCGGGAATTGCAAGGACGTCGAGGACTCGCCCGCCCAAATCGATTGTCCCGGGGTCGTCCGGCCATTTGGCGATCCCGGCTGCCGCCTGAATGGCTTCCACTGTGGGAGAAATCAGATTGACTCCAGGCATTTCTTTCAGCTCTTTGTCACCCGCTATGTGGTCCCCATGAGAATGCGAATGCACAACCATCAGCGGCGGAACCGCACGTTTCTTCTTCTTCGCCCACTTAGCCAGCAGATCCTGCACGAATGCCGCAGTGTGTACCGGTCCGGCGCCGGTGTCTTCGAGCAGCGCCTTATCGCCGCCGAAGATCAAGTAGAGAAACGGCTTCTCATAATTGGTGCAGCCGGACTCGCGAAGGATGTAGAAATCGTCGTTATAGGCATGCACCTGCCAATCGGGAACAGTGGCGCAATCGGGCCCGCCGGTAATCCAGGCGGCGGGAAGAGTGCCAGTCTGAATCGAATCGGCGGAAGAGGCGGCTATCGCGAGGGAAAAAACCAGGAGGGAAAGGCGGAGCATGGGGAATCGGATTGAAAAATCCGCGGCTGGAATCATGAATGACCCCCCGCGCACTTGTTATTGCTGGAACTCGAGACGAGCGGCAACCTGCAGGACACACTGGCTGGTCGCGGAACTGGTGATCGCGCCAAATGTAGTGGGGCTGGCGAGGCCCAGGCTGGGAGATGAAAAGCTTTCATGATTAAACACATTATAGGCGTCGCTGTGGAACTGCATGCTCATTCCTTCCTTCGTAAGTTTGAACGATTTGCTGAGCGCAACGTCGGTGTTCCACCGGGAAAGTCCCCGGATCATGCCGCGGGTTCCCACCGTTCCCGGGTAGCTGGCGGAAAAAGTTGTTCATCACCGAGGCATCAGAGTATATTGCCGGCTGACCGTTCGCTTTGTTTGATTAAGAGTCCGCTGGATGGCATGGTGGCGCCGTCCTTGAGGATACACAGAGCGGCGAACTGATAGTCGACGTGCCCTACGGCGATAGTGACGATCTTTATATGGCCAGCGCGGGGGTCACTCACAAGTGCAACCTGGAAGGCGGAATTTCCCGTTTGCAGCCGGAGATTGCCAGACGGAAGCCCGAGTAATACATGGAACCGGGCGATGCGCTTCAGCGTGCCGGCCGTTTAGAAGAATCGGCGCCGGCTTACCGCGTGGCCCTCGAAAAGAGGCCGGGATCCGCATTTGCTGTTGCGCTGCCCGGCGCACCCTTGCGGGCCTGGGAAAGTCGAAGGAGCCGCTCTACGCTATGCTGAAGTCCGTACAGGTGGACCCCAACCAGGTCGACTCCTCGTACGACCTGGCGCTGCTGCAATCCGATCTCGGCGATAAGAAATCTGTACGGCACGGAGCAATATACGGATGCCGCCAGCGTCTGAAGGTCGACAGCCGGCTTCGACGGGAGGCCGGCGACCGTGAGTTCGTCGATAGATTCGCAACGCCTCCCGAAGGTAGGCATGGACATGTTCCAACTGTGCCGACTCGGTGGGCACGTGCTTCTTATCGATCGACGGTAAACAAAGTAACTGGCGACCGCCAGATAGCGATCAGCAACCTTCGGTGTGACCTGGCGTACTCCAGATGAGCCCGGAGCTGTGCAAGGCAGGAATAACTCCTCATGAGCACGTCCTGGGTGACGCTTTTCATGCGTTACCGGATCGATTCTGCCCTGAACACCGGGAGGGGCGGCGACATCCTCCGGACGGACAACGGTTCACAAATCCGCTCCGGGTATCCGGCTGGTCCTTTTCGGCCAGCTAACACTCAGCACGCCTAAAAACATGGGATACAATGAAGTTCGTGTCGTGGGACGCCCGTATAAATCCTGTAGTCTTTTGGCGGGCATTCTCCTTGTTGCGCTAGCTTCCTATTCGCGCCGCGAGTCAGTGAAGGCGCAGACGCAGAACGAATACGTTGACTCCCGCATTTGCGCGGATTGTCACGGCGACATCGCCCGCACCTATTCAGAAACCGGCATGGCGCGATCCTTTTATACTCCGGATGCGGCCAGTGTTCCGAGCTCCAAGCCCTATTTCCATCGCGCGTCGGGCACCTGGTATCAGGTCGTCACCAGGGACGGGGACTGGTATCAGCGGTGGTGGCAGATCGGATCCAGGGGCCAGCAGGAAAGCGCAGGAGAGTCAAAGGTCGACTATGTGATGGGGTCGGGCAACCATGTTCGATCGTATCTGCATCGCACGGCGCTGGGTACTTTAATTGAGCTTCCCCTGGCCTGGTACGCGGAAAAGGGAGGCGCCTGGGAAATGAATCCCGGTCTCGACACCAGCGACCCGCCGATTGGCAGGAAGATCAGCTACGACTGCATGTTCTGCCATAACGCTTATCCTCCTATCAACACTCCTCCGATTCCGTCCGCGAACGAATACGCGGAATCGGAGCCTCTATACCCGCGGGAGTTGCCGCAGGGGATTGATTGCCAGCGGTGTCACGGGCCCGGTGGCAACCACATTCGAGCCGCCAGTCAGTCCGGCGCCAGGATCGCCGACATCCGGAGCGCAATCGTAAATCCGTCGAAGCTGGGGAAAGAGCGTGCGATGGAAGTCTGCACGCAGTGTCATCTGGAAACGACCAGCGCGTTCCTGCCGAACTCAATTCGTCGCTACGATCGCGGCCCGTTTTCCTATCGGCCCGGGGAGCCGTTCGGCGAGTTTCAACTCACCTTCGATCAAGCGGCGGGATCGGGCAGGGAAGGCAAGTTCGAGATCGTAGATGCGGCCTACCGGCTGCGCCAGTCGAAATGTTTCCTCCAGAGCAAGGGGGAACTTGGCTGCACTACGTGTCATGATCCTCACGACATAAAGCACGGTCAGCAGGGCATCGACGGGTACAACAAGGCATGCGTCCGGTGCCACGCGGCGGAGACAATCGCGGTGAAGGCGCATCCCTCCGCAAGCCGCGGCCGGGCCGGCAGCAGCTGCGTAGGCTGCCACATGCCGAAGCGGCGAGCGGAGGATGTCGTGCACGTTGTCATGACGGATCATCTGATCCAGCGGCGTCCGCCAGCAAATCTGGTGGCGGAATTTCCCGAAAGACACGACCCGGGGTTGGTCTATCGGGGCGAAGTTGTACCGTACGGAGACAAGGACGACCTTTATACTGCCGTCGCTCAGGTCCATCACATGAGCAATCTGAAAGGCGGAATTCCGCGGCTCGAAGCGGAGATTGCCAGGCGAAAACCCGAACGGCCGGAGTTCTACATGGAGTTGGGCGACGCGCTGCAACGCGCGGGGCGTCCGGAGGAATCGGCGGCGGCTTACCGCGTCGCCCTCGAAAAGAATCCGGGATCCGCACTACTGTTGGCACGGCTGGCGGAGCCTTTGCGAGCTCTGGGCAAATCGCAAGAAGCATTGGAGGCCATGCTGAAATCCGTGCAGGCGGACCCGAACCAGGCCGAGGATTGGTACAATCTGGGGCTGCTGCAATCGGATCTGGGCGATAAGAAATCGGCGATCGAATCGTTACACAAATCCATCATCCTGGACCCCGAATTCGCGGACAGCCGAAACACTCTGGGCGCGATGTTGATTGAGACCGGCCAGCTTCCGCAAGCTGCGACCGAATTGCGGGGCGCGCTGCAGATCCGGCCTGCGCTGCCGGGCGCTCATGCAAGTCTCGCCTACCTGGCGGCGAACCGCGGCGACTACGCGGAGGCCGTCTGGCACTTCGAGCGGGCGGGAGACGGCGCGGCCAACCAACTCAACTACGGCATCGTTCTTGCCAGGATGAACCGGCCAGCGGAAGCACGGGCTCATTTGCAGAAGTCTTTGCAGACCGATCCGAATCAGCCAGTAGCGCACGAACTCCTTGGCGGACTGCTGGAGGCGGAGGGTAAAATCTCCGAGGCTGTCACTCATTACAAGGAAGCGATTCGGCTGCGTCCCGATTACGGCAAGGCGCGTGTCGATCTGGGAAAGATGCTGTCGCGTGCGGGGGACAGGGCGGGGGCGGCGGGGGAGTTCCGCGTCGCGCTTTCCGACCCGGACCCGCAAATCCGCGCAATGGCTGCTGAAGGGCTCGGAGCCCTCAGGGAGAAATAGAATCCCTGAGGGCTCCCTCGGCGCACGCAGGGACCAGCGTGACCGCCGAAGCGCCATCCGAGCACGAACTGGCCTTGAGTTAGGCGACGAATACGGCCGGTGAAACGGTCAGGGCTGGTCGGGATTGAAGCGCCAAACGGTGTGCTGGCTCAAATTCGACAGCCAGACGAAACCATGTGCGGCGCGGATGGAATCTCCGCCCTGCCCGAACCACTGCCTGACTACCATGTTGGTCGCCGGGTCAACCTCGGTGATCGGAATCTGGGATGCCGTGGCCCAAACGTGGCCCTCGCCGAATGCGAGTTCGCCTCCGGTGCCAGGCACACCAAGCTCGATATTCGCGATCAGCTTTCCTGTCTTCGCGTCGACGCGCGAAAGCGTTCCATCTCCCTGGTTCAGGGTCCACGCGGAACCTGCGCCGGTGGTGCAGAACCGCGGTCCCGGACCGACCAGCACGGAGTAAACGACCTTGTTCGTCCCGGGGTCCACGCCAGTCAGCATATTTGCCGCCGGCGAAGTCACCCACACCAGTCCTTCGCCGTACGTCACGCCCGCCGAACCCTCCGGCACGGCCACTTCGGCCGTGACGGCATTCGTTTTCGGGTCGATCCGCGAGAGCACTCCTTTGGCGCTGGTTACCAGCCATACCGCTTCGGGGCTCGCCGCGATGCCACCCTCGCCCTGGACGGGTCCGACAGGTATGGTGGCGACCACCGCATTAGTTTTGGTGTCGATGCGCGAAACCGACTTGGTTGCCGGGTCAGTCTGGCGGGTAGCGGGGTCTCGCTTGCCACAGTTGGGAACCCACACGCTTCCGAAACCCGCCGCCAGTCCGGAACAGGGCGCCTGCCCCACCGTAACCGCGATCACCTTGTCGCTTTTCGGATCCAGCCGGCTAACCGTATTCGTGCTGCTGCTGGTTACCCACTGGGCGTCTTCGGTCGAGACTTGCCAGTCCGGGTTGCCGGGCACCATGTAAATTGCATCCGGCGTTATAGATGACATTTCGCGCCGCACCCCCGGGGTCGACACTCCCGGCTTGGGAGGCCTCGCAGTTCGCTGCTTTTTCTGCGCGTCGGGTGCCGGAGCGGGACCGTCCTGCGCCCACATCAGCATCCACGGTAAAACTCCAAACACGGCCGCGAATACCAGGCTTTTCTTAGGCATATAATCTCCTCCATCCGTCATTCGGCGAGAGTGGCGTACACGCGCCTGGGATCCAGCCGCCAGACGGTGCCCTTGCTCGCATTGGAGAGCCAGATGGCCCCGTTGGTGACGGTGATCAATCCCCCGCCCTCACCCCAAAACTGTTGCACGACTTTCTCCTTGTCGGTTTCCGGATCGATACGAGTCAAAGGAAAGCCAGTTTGGGTGACCCACAGAAAACCATCTCCAAAAGCCAGATTGCCGCCGCCATTCGGAACCCCCAGGTCGATAGTCTTAGTGACTTTGTTGAGCTTCGGGTCGATTCTGTCCACCTTGCCCTCTTTGTCGCACAGCACCCAGACCGACCCAGCCCCGAACGCGATGGCACGCGCCCCGGCGGAGACCTCAATGCGCTTATCAACCAGATTGGTCTCCGGATTGATGCGCAGCATCCGCGCCTCAGACGGGCAGGTGACCCATAGAGAAGCTTCACCGAATGCCAGATTATTGCATCCAACCGGAATTCGGAGCTCGCCGACGACCTTATTCTGCACCGGGTCGATTCGCGCGAGAGTGGTCTTATTGTCCGTGAACATCCACACGCTGTCGGTCGTTGCGGCCAGCCCGGTCATCGCATCGCCTACACCGATCGGTAAAGACACAATGACTTTACTGGTCTTCTGATCGATGCGGGTCAGGGTTTGCGCTCCGCAGGTGGCGACCCACAAATGGCCGAAGGCCACCAGCGGATTGGAACAGGGTCCTTTGAGCGTCTCGATGGGGGTAGTCGGCGCCGGGACCGCCGGACCCCTCCCGCTTCCGCCCCTCCCGCCCCGGCCACCTCTGCCGCTTCCGCCCCTTCCGCCACCGGCCACCGGGGCGGCGGTGACCTTCGTATCGGCACCCATGGTGACCTTCGCGTCACTGTCCTTCGCATCGCCGTCCTTTGCATCGCCACCCTTCATGTCGGCACCCTTCATGTCGGCACCCGTGGGCTCAGCGGTATCAGTTCCTTTCGCGGCGGCACCAGGGACCGTGGCACCCTTCGTAGCCGCTGCGGCTTTCGGATCGCCGGCCTTCAGGTCGATGCGAACCAAAACGTCTTTGGAGCGGTTCGGAATCACGAGCGTGTCCGCCACGGTGATCCAGCCCGGTGTATCTACGGGAACTTCCAGGTCTGCTTTGAGACTTGCAAACGGAATCTGAATGCCGGGTGTCTTGATCCCGGTTTTCGGGGCGGCAGGTGCCAGAGCAGCCTTCGGGTTCTTTCCAGTAATGTTCTTCCCGGAACCTGCGGCGAGGACAACCAAACTTACAAAGCACACACCAGAGGCGAGGAATGAGCGCATCCGCACGATAACTACCTTTCATGTTTAGGAGGTATAGACCAAACAGGGCTGGCGCAGACGAGGGGCGTTAAATCTAAGAGGCCAACTTGGGCGGGGAACTTACGATTATAAGGGGTTTAACGGCGTTGCGCCACTGTCGACGAGAAAAATTTCAACGGCAAGCACTTTTTCAGTAGTCGGTATGAAATAGGACGTCCTGTCTTGACACCGGGTCGTGAGCCAGGTCAATATATCTTCAGCTTCCATCTTTCCCGTCCCGGAAGCTCCCCCGTCGATTTTCCACGCTGCACGTGCCTTTCGGCCACTCGTCTTGGTCCAGGCATTCCTCTGCCGGTTGCTGTCAAAAACATCCTTTAGAAAAAGTCGAAAGGTCCATTAGGGTTTCCGATGCGAGCATCCTTCCTCCTGTTGATTCCGTTCACGGTCACTTTAACGCTGGTGGCGTTCCAGAAATCGGGTGAGACTCCGGCAGCTTCGACCGCTGCTCCGGCAGCTTCGATTGCTAAGGTCGTCCAGGCTCAGGGCGCCGATACTGCTTCAGCAGAATTCTTTGAAAGCAGGATCCGGCCGCTCCTTGCCAACAACTGCTACTCATGCCATACCGATTCGGCGTTGGGCGGGCTCCGGCTGGATAGCCGGGAATCGCTCGTTAAGGGCGGGATGACCGGGCCAGCCATCGTTCCCGGCGATCCCGATAAGAGCCTGCTCATCAAGGCGGTGCGTCAGACCGATCCCGCGCTGATGATGCCGTTGGGGGGGAAGCTGCAGGACAGCGAAGTCGAGAGCTTGGCCGCCTGGATAAAGGCTGGAGCCGTTTGGCCCAAGACCACGCCCGTGGCGGTCGCCGCCGGCAAAATGGTGATTTCCCAGGAGCGCAAGCAATTCTGGTCGATGTTGCCGATTTCCATGCCGCCGATGCCGCAGGTGAAGGATCCTAAGTGGGCCAAAACCGATATCGATAAGTTCGTTCTCGCTAATCTCGAGAAGCAGGGGCTGAAACCGGTACCGCTGGCGAACAAGCACGACCTGATCCGCCGGGCGACTTTCGACCTCACAGGCTTGCCGCCAACTCCCGAGGAGGCGGCGGCTTTCGAAAAAGACAACTCCCCGAACGCATTCGCGAAAGTTGTGGATCGGTTGCTGGCGTCTCCGCATTATGGTGAGCGCTGGGGTCGTATGTGGCTCGATGTCGCACGCTACGGCGAAGACGATTATCGAAGCCTGGGCGGCGGCGGCGGTCGCCGCACGTACCCGAATGCCTACGCGTACCGCGATTGGGTGATTCAGGCATTCAACGACGACATGCCGTACAGCACCTTCGTGCGGGCGCAATTGGCCGGCGATTTGATGGAGACCAACAATCGCACCAAAATGTTGGCCGGGACGGGCTTCCTGGGTCTCGGGCCCTGGTACTACGATAACGGAGCGAACGAGGTCACGCGCGCCGATGAGCGGCACGACCGGGTGGATGTGGTTAGCCGGGGGTTCCTCGGCCTGACCGTGGCCTGCGCGCGCTGCCACGATCATAAATACGATCCCATTCCGCAGACCGATTATTATGCTCTGGCTGGCGTGTTCTACAACACGACCTATGAAGAGTACCCGATGGCTCCGAAGAGCGTCGTGGATTCGTATACCAGGATGCAGGATGAAGTCGACCGTACGCAGAAGATTCTCCAGGAGGAGAATACGGCGCTCTCGAGCCAGCTTGCGAATGCGTTTGCGGTGCAAAGCTCCAATTACCTTCAGGGCGTCTTCGACGTAAGTCAGAAAAAGGAGCCCGCCGCCGTGGCGGAGTCCCGTAAGCTCGATTTAGAAATTTTGGACCGCTGGGTTAAGTACATGGCCAAGCCCACTACGAAATATCACAACAAAGACGCGTGGCAGGCCATGATCAAGAAGGGTGGCAACGCGGCGGCAGCGAAGAACCTGGCCGACAAGTTCCAGGAAGATCTGCTTCAGGCCATGCTCGACAAGGCCGATATCGACGCCGAGAACGAGGTTATGAAGGCCAAGGCCCTCGAGCCGGGACGCGACGGCCCGGAAGGGTTGCAGCCTAAGAAACGCTCGGACAAGCCGAGCAATTTCGTCTCAAACAAGGATTTCAACCCCGGCTCCGACCTGCGTTTGAAGAGTCTGCCGGACGAAGAGGGCAACTTCTACACGGAGGTTTTCCAGCGCGAACTGAAGGATGTCGAAGATCCCAACGCCATGGCGGCCGCCGGAGGCCGGGGCGGGAATCCGGGTGTGCTGACGTTCAAAGGCTATGCCCTGACCCGGCTTGCAGGGTCCGAGGCCGAAGCCAAGCTCAAGGCGCTACAGGATGATGTGAACGCCGCCAAGAAAAAAGCAGGCGCGGAGTACCCGTTCATCCACGGCGTGATGGATTCGGCTAAACCGGTTAACATTCAGCTGGCGCTTCGCGGGAACCCCGAGAATCTCGGGCCGGAAGTGCCCCGGCACTTCCTGAGCGTATTCGCCAAGGGCGACGACCCCGACCCCCTGACGAAGGGAAGCGGGCGTATGCAGCTCGCCGAAGATATTCTGAAGCAGCCGATCGCGATGCGCGTCTTCGTCAACCGAATCTGGAAGGGGCATTTCGACACAGGCATTGTGGACACCCCGAGCAACTTCGGGCAGGTGGGAGAGCGTCCCACCAATCCGGCGCTGCTCGAGTACCTGACCGCGACCTTCGTGAAGAACGGAATGTCGGTCAAGGCGCTGCAACGCGAAATTATGCTGAGCACGGTCTACCAGCTCAGCACCCAGAACAACGATGCGGATTACGCCAAGGATTCCGGCAATCGCATGTACTGGCGTTTCAACCGCCGGCGCATGGACGCGGAAGAGCTTCGCGACTCGGTCCTGAGTGTGGCGGGAGACCTCGACGACTCGATGGGTGGTCCTTCCGAGGAGTTGAGTCCAGCTGACAAGGAACGCACGGTGTATGGAGCGGTCAGCCGCGTGAAGCTGGATACGTACCTGTCCACGTTCGACTTCCCGATTCCAAACATCAGCGCGGAGAAGCGCTTCACGACCACGACTCCGCTGCAGCGCCTGTTCCTGATGAACAGTGACTTCATGCAAATCGAGGCCGAGAATCTTCACAAGAGAGTCGCTGGCGAAGTGGATAACTCTGCGCGAATCAAGAAGGTGTACGAGCTGGCGTATAACCGGGAGCCCAACCCTGAAGAGCTTAAATTGGGGCTGGATTACCTGCATACCGAGCCGTTGAAGGAATACGAGGAAAACAAGAGTAAACCGCCGGAGGCTGCTGCGGCCCCTCGCGGCCGGGGCGGCCGCGGTGGAGGTGGGTTTGGGGGTGGCGGTGGAGGCGCCAAGGCTGCGGCCGGGGGAGCCGATCCGAATACAGTCGGCGTCGCGGACATGGCCAATATGGGTAACGGAATGATGGCGGGGGTTCCGGGAGCCATGGGCGGGGGCGGACGCAGGGGTGGCAATGCACCTACGGTGGATGTTAAGTACGACGCCACGGCGTGGGGCCGCTATTGCAAAATTATTCTCAGCTCGACCGAATTCCTGTTTATTAACTAAGGCGATTAAGGAGACGTCATAATGTCCGTTTTTAACCACAAGCCTGGTAAACCCGTTACCCGGCGTGAGGCGTTGCGCCGGGCCGGCAACGGCTTCGGAATGATGGCCTTTGCCAGTTTGTTGAATGAATCCATCCTCCGCGCCGGAATATCTACGCCGGATGGCGGCGGTGTCATGACCGCGAAGCTCGATTATCCTCAACGGGTAAAGCGAGTCATCTTCCTGTTCATGAATGGGGGTCTTTCCACTCTCGACAGTTTCGATCCCAAGCCGATGCTCGAGAAGTATGACGGCAAGCCGCTTCCAGGCGGCGACGTCAAGACCGAGCGGCGCACCGGTGAGCTGATGAAGTCGCCCTTTAAGTTCAAGAAGTATGGGCAGTCCGGAATGGACGTCAGCGAACTCTGGCCGCACCTCGGGGAGGCCGCCGATGATATTTGCTGGATCCGTTCCGTCTATACCGACATCCCGAATCATGAACCGTCGTGTCTGATGGTGAACACCGGCGCAAACCAGGCGGGCCGTCCCTCCATGGGCGCCTGGATCACCTACGGACTGGGAACCGAAAACCAGAATCTTCCCGGCTACGTTGTTCTCTGCCCGGACACGCCGACTACTGTCGGTCCGCCGCTCTGGAGCAACGGCTTTCTGCCGGCCGTTTATCAGGGGACTCTGATCTCCAATAAAGTGCAGACGCCTCCGGCCGCTGCAGGCGACGATGCGGCTGCGGGCGACGATGCCGCTGCCGCGCCAGCCGCTGCAGCCGACTCCGCAGCAACTATGGAGAAGGGGAAGGACGGCAAGGGCAAAGACGGCAAGGAAAAGCCGGTGAAGGTCACCATCGAGAAAGGCTTCGATCCGGAGAAGCTGGTGAACTACGTCAACAATCCCAAGTTCACCCTGGTCGAGCAGCAGCGCGAGATGGGTGTCCTTAACAAGCTCGAAGCCATGCGCGAGGCCGAGACGGGAAAAGACCAGCAAGTGGACGCGGTCCTGTCCTCCATGGAAACCGCGTACCGCATGCAGACCGAGGCGCCAGAGGTTTTCGATGTACGCAGGGAATCCCAGGCAACGCTCGATTTATACGGGCCCGGAGCGGTGGCTCGCGGCGTTCTTACCGCGGCTCGCCTGGCGGAGAAGGGCGTCCGAATGGTGCAGGTGTATTACGCCAAGGGCGACCCATGGGATGCGCACGCGGATATTTTCGCGCACAAGGTAAACGCCAAGAACTCCGATCAGCCGTTCGCCGCCCTGATTAAGGATCTCAAACAGAGAGGACTGTGGAAAGATACGCTGATCGTGTGCGGCTCCGAGTTTGGCCGCACTCCTGTCCGTGAGGTTGGCGGGGGTGGCGGCGGGTCTGTGAAGCGCGGCCGGGACCACAACCCGTTCGGGTTCACGATGTGGCTGGCCGGCGGGGCGGTAAAGGGCGGGACTATCTACGGGGCCACCGACGACTTCGCTTTCAAAGCCGTTGACAAACCTGCGCATGTCCACGATGTTCATGCGACGATCCTGTATTTGATGGGGATCGATCACAAGAAACTGACTTATCGTTACAGCGGCCGGGATTTCCGCCTGACAGATGTGGCCGGCAACGTCCTGCACGATTTAGTGGCGTAGAAGTTAGTGGTATAGAAGCGCCGATCGGAGTCACAGAAGCCCGGGGTTGCGGTTTCCCGCAGCCCCGGGCTTTGTGCATTAATGCTTTGTACGTTTGAATCTTAAGCAGGCTGGTGGGCCAGTCGGTTCAAGAGGATTTCCATTGTATTCATAGCTTTTTTTGATTTGACCTTGACCCCTCCCCTGACGTAATCTTACTCATACACCCCCCCCGGATTGTAAGTGTGTCCAAAGTTAGGGTTCTTTTGTTTTCGGCCCCCGTTTAGCCGCCTGTTAGCGCCTTCTCCGCATCGAGGGCATTCCGATCAACGTCAGACTCGCCTGATAGTCAATTGAAAATTAAGGAGAAATGTATTCGATGAAGCGGCTTATTCGAGCCTTGGGATTTCTTATATTTACACTGCCACTCACCGCGCAGACCAGTTCATTACAGGGCGTTGTCACCGACGCGCAGGGGGCCGTAATCCCGCAGGCAATCGTGGCGATCACTAATGCCGACACCTCTGCGCAGCGCTCGGCCGTCTCTGGCGCGATGGGTGCGTATGCGTTTGTTGAGGTGCCTCCGGGGTCCTACACGATCGAAGTCCAGAGGCCTGGCTTTTCCACCTACAAGGCACAACTGACGCTGCAGGTCAGCGTGCCTGCAACTTTGAACGTTCAACTGCTGATCGGGAAGGCTGCAACCACGGTCAACGTTTCCGCCGAGGTCGCGGTGGTCAATACTGAGAATGCCACCGTCGGCAATCCCTTCAACACGACTCAGATCGCGAGCCTGCCCCTGCAAACCAGGAATATCGCAGCGCTGCTGCTTACCCAGCCCGGGGTTACGTCAACCGGGAACGTGCTCGGCGGCTCGTCGAATCAGAATTACATCACCCTCGACGGTGTCGATGTCAACGGCTTCAACGGGTCCAGTTCCATCAGCGCCGACTCGTCGAGCCCCGGTGCGCTTCCGGTACCGCTCGATTCCGTTCAGGAGTTCCGTACCACCATCGCCGGTCAGGGCGCCGATCTGGGCCGCGCTTCCGGCGGACAGGTTTCCATCGTCACCAAGAGCGGCTCCAACCAGTTTCACGGCTCGCTCTATGAATTTAACCGCAACACTGATTTCGAAGCCAACGACTGGTTCAGCAACCGCGCCGGCGTGGCGCGGCCGGCCCTGATCCGCAACCAGTACGGCGCGACCCTGGGCGGCCCAATCAAAAAGAACAAACTGTTTTTCTTTTATAACTTCGAAGGCCGCAAGGACCGCAGCCAGACGGCCACCAAAGACACCGTCCCCACCAGCACCTTTGCCCAGGGCATCGTCCAGGTCAAGCTGAAAAGCGGAGCCATCGAATCGCTGACGCCCTCTCAGGTCCAGCAGTTCGATCCGACGGGAATTGGCGAAAATCCCTACATGTTGAACCTGATGAAACAGTATCCGGCGGGCAACGATCCGCTGGTGGCGTCGGACAAGGGTTTGAATTTCAACGTTCTGCTGTTCAATGCGCCGCAACCCCTGAACAACCACGTCCAGGTCGGTAAGATCGATTACATTCTCAGTAGCAAGCATACCCTCTCCCTTCGCGGCACGCTGAATGGAGCCTCCCAGGTGAACACCGTGGAGTTGTTCCCGGGGCAGGACCCGCAGTCGGTTTTGCAGGACGATTCCAAGGGTCTTTCGGGCCGATACACCTATGTCATTTCTCCGAACCTGGTCAACGTCGCCAATTTTGGATACACCCGGGGCGGTTCGGCTTCAACCGGCAATCTGAATGTGGTGCCCTCGTTCGGATTCACGACACTCCAGTCCACACAGCGCGGCTCCCAGACCTTCCAGCCGACCAAAAACTACACCGACGATCTTACCTGGACTCATGGAACGCACACCTTCCAGTTCGGCGTGAATGTGCATCAGATGGAGCAAATTTCGAACTCTGCAAATAACGAGCCCAAGTACGGCTTTAGCTCCTCCACGCTGCTGCAGCTCGGCGGCGACATCACTGGCGACGCCACGTCGTATATCCAGCAAACGGTCCCCGGCGCGGCCCTCTTCTCCACCAGCAACGTCATCAGCGCATTCGGCGCGATGTTCGGTATCCTGAACAGCGGGAGCGGCAGCTATAACTACGGCATCAACGGCCAGCCCATCCCCTTTGGCCAGCCGATCAGCCGCGACTTTAAGGACAACGGGCCGGAGTTCTACGCCCAGGATACCTGGAAGGTGAAGCCCAACCTCTCCGTCATCTATGGCTTGCGTTATTCGATCTATGGCGTGCCATATGAAGCCAACGGCGTGGAAGTGGTTCCCACCAGCTCACTCAATACTTACTTCGCCCAGCGCCAGCAGGCCGCGGCACTCGGTACCCCCGACTACGCCGCAGCGAACGCCTATATAACCTACCAAACCGGCGGTCCCGCAAACCACGGGCCTGCTTACTATCCGACGGACTATCTGGACTTCGCTCCGCGCTTGGGCGTGGCGTATACGCCCAAGGGAAAACTGGAGAAGATTCTGGGCAAAAACAGTGCCCTTCGCGCGAGTTATTCGATGGTGTACGACAACTACGGCGCTTCCATGGCCTCGAATTTCTCCAGCAACGGCTCGCCCGGCCTGGTGAGTTCCTTTACGCAGGCGGTGAACACCAACTACACCACCAGCCAACGCTACAACGGGACCCCCGCGACCTACACAACGCTGACCCCTCCGAGCGGCGGTGCGTTCCCCTACACGCCTCCTCTGCTTCAATCGGGATTCACTACGTTCGACGGTGTTTCGAGCGATTTGAAGGCGCCGTACGAACACCTGATCTACGCCACCTATGCCCGCCCGCTTCCCCGGCACATGAGCATCGAAGTCGGTTACGCAGGCCGGCTGAGTCACCGGGGTCTCGTTCAGCAGGACTTCGGGCAGCCGCTCAGCCAGTTTGTCGACCCGAAGTCGGGCCAAAGCTGGCAACAGGCCGCCGGGGTTCTGGCAAACCTCTACTATTCGGGTGTGACGCCGGCCCAGGTCAAAGCGAATCCGAGTCTGGTTCCTCAACAGCCGTTCTTTCAAAACCAGGTGCCCGGCATGGCTGGCTATAACTTCGCCGGCAGCGCCTCCGCTAACATGTTTTACGAGGCGTATCAGTCGTTCTCGGGCAGCTGGCTCGACACTTTGAATCAGATGGATCGAATTCATAATACTGGCGGCGGAGCGGCGAACGGCGGCTGCCTGTTCATCACCGGTTGTAATACGGTGTTCCCGACGCAGACCTCCAGTTGGCAAACATATACCAATGCCGGCCAGGGCGCCTACAATTCGATGCTGGTTTCAGTTCGCCGGGCCGTTACCAACGGCTGGGGCTACGATCTGAACTATACCTGGTCGCACTCCATCGACGATATGTCCTATGGGTTCCAGAATTCGTTCATTCCGACTTCGAATATGGGGCCTTCGTCGTTCGACATGCGGCACCAGATTACCGCGAATTACGTCGTGGACCTCCCGGTCGGCAAGACCAGGAGGTTTGGCGGCAACATGCCGATGTGGCTGGACCAGATTGTCGGAGGATGGCAGATCAGTTCTCTGTTCACCTTCCGAACCGGAACCCCGCTGAACTGCTCTGCCTCCAGCCAGTACAACGTCAACTACTTCAACTCCGCGCGGTGCATTGTTGACCCTGGCGCACCCAAGCCGACCGAGGGTTTGACCTTCGATCAGCTCGGCATTCCGAGCCTGTTCAGCAACACCAACGCGGGCAACAACCTTGTTCCCGGCTACCCCGGCATTCCCGGATATAATGGCCTGTTCCGCGGCCTTTCGTTCTGGAATGACGACATGTCTGTCAACAAGAACTTTCGGCTGCCGAAAGAATCGATGCATCTCATTCTGCGTGTCGAGGCATACAACGTCTTCAACAAGCAGGAGTTCGCGAATCCGACCCTGAGCATCTCCGACCTGGAACCGGGTACTACCAGCAACGGGCTGCCGTCCAACTTCGGAAGCGCAACCTTCGGTGAAATCACGAAGTCCCAAAGCACTCCCCGCGTACTGCAGGCGGTGTTGCGGTTCACGTTCTAGGAATTATCTCTCCCATACCGGGGCGCTTCGCGTCCCGGTATGGGGAGCCTGATAGTGGCCGGGACGTCCGGGTCAAAGGCCTCGATTCGTTACCGGCGTCGAGCGTACCTCCACCAGTTCATGAGCCAGGTCCTCAGACACACGCTAGCCGATGTTGACCCGCACGAGGTCATTCTCGTCCGATCTAACTAACTAACGTCCGACGCTCACGTGATCCTCTTCCGCATCAGACATCTCGGCTGTGCGCGCCGGCGCTGAATCCCGAAACTTTATGATGGCCGGAAAATCAAAGCTGAAACGTTCGCCCAGAAGGTTCGCTGCACTGAACGACTCCTTTGCCACGCCAATATCCTCGTGAATCTTCGTCTTCGTAAGGGTATGGAATAACTCGTGAGCCGCCAGCCGTCCCATAGCTTGCCCGAAAAGGAGGTTGCGCTGGTCGGTCTGGTGAGGCAGGTAGGGCGCGAGAAAATTTGAAAGCATCGCACAGTCCAGCCTGGTAAAGGGAAGGACCTGGCCATCCTCCACAACCGAGGATGCCAGACTGGCGCCGTTCACAACAGTGGCAAAAGGCATAACGGTTGCCAGCGGCCGGCACACCCCTCGCAGTTCCATAATGACAACCTTGACCTCTGAGACGCTGGCGGATGAGCCATCGCTGACCTGCCAGAGAACGCTGTAGCCCGCGGGCTCCATCAAGGAGCCGACTTCACGCTTCATCCGATCCAGAATTTGAGATGACTGGCCGGAGTCGTTCGAAAGATACACCAACACCCGGTGTTCGGGCGGATCAACGGGCGCCGCCTGACCAAAACAGAGGACCGAATTTAGAACGCACACAAGAGTTGCCAGCAGACGCGCGGACATGGCGCAAACCTGTGCACATTGTATATCAATCCCCCGGCTATATTTCCTGGGTGGCTGGCTGCGCCAGTTCTTCCTCTTCCTCGAAGGTCTGGGACTCGGCCTCCAGACGGCGCACCAGATGAGGAAGATCTTCTTCCCGGCGCCGTTCCGGAATCTTCAGATCGAGCTTCACACACGAGCCCTGGTCCGGTGAAGGCTTTGCCAGAACCAGTACGCGTGTGGCCAGCTGCACCGCTTCATGGGTGTTATGAGTCACGAACAAGATGGTCGTGCCAGTGCTCTCCCAAAGCTTCCGGATCAACTGCTGCATGCCCCGCCGCGTCCCAGGGTCCAGAGCGCTGAAGGCCTCGTCCATAAGGAGGATGCGCGGTTTTGTCATCAGCGCCTGCGCGATGGCAACGCGTTGCTGCATGCCGCCGGACAGCTGGTCCGGATACTTTTTCGCATCGGCATCCCGCAATCCGATGCGCCGAAGATACCCACGGGCTTCCTCGCGAAACTCCTCGCGCCGCCGATAATAGGCGGGCATCAACTTGCCCCACAGCTGGAATTCGCTTACCTCCGCGCCGAAGGTGATGTTGTCGAGTACGGTTTTGTCCGGAAACAGCGAATATTTCTGCGGGACGTAGCCGCGAGTGGCGTCCGGTTGCCTGTGCTCCTTGCCGTCGATCAGGATTCGCCCGGAACTGGGCTGCTCCGAGCCCAGGACCAGGCGCAAAAAAGTCGACTTCCCGCAGCCCGTCTGCCCCAGCACGCAAACGAACTCGCGCTCCCTGATCTCGAGATCAAGGCCGTCGAGGACCGTTCGCGGCGGCGTGCCGTACACCATCGAAATGTTCTGGACCTGAATCATACTTGCCGATCAGATCTCCTTGAACCACGGATGGAGCCACTTGTTCAGCAGTCGCATGAAGAGATCCACCAGGAACAGCAGCAACGCCACCCATAGAACGTAAGGGATGATCACATCCATGCCCATGTGTCTGCGCAGCAGGGCGATGCGGTAGGCCAATCCATCGGTGGACGCGATCATCTCGCCCGCGAAAAGGAACAGCATGACCGCTTTCAGGTTCAGGCGAATGCTGTTGAGCACGCGTGGCCAGATCTGCTTGAGCACCACGCGGTAGGCCACGTCGAAGTCCCGGCCGCCCAGCGTGAACGCCTTAACAATCTGCTCGTTTGGGACACCGCGCGTCAGGTTGAACGAATCCAGGATGATGGTGGGAGTCACGCCCACCACAATCAGCATGATCTTGGACAGCTCATCGATACCGAAAGCGATGAACAAAATCGGTAACAGCGAAAGCGCCACAATTTTATCGAAGAACAAGACAAACCGGAGAAAGAAGACGCCAACATAGGGAAACAGTCCCATGTGCAGCCCCACCAGCACTGCGGGAAGCAGCAGCAACATGGCGATACCGAATCGTCTGGACGTGGCTTTTGTATCTTTCCAGAGCATGCTGCCGGTGAATTGCTGCAAGAGCGAAGCCGGCGCGTCGCCCTGTTCATCCTCCTCCGCGGGCTTCAGGGCCGCGTCGGACATCCCATGAATCATTTGGCTCAGCGTTGGCGTCACGCGATCCTCGGGATTATCCCGGTGGCGTGCGTTCGCCATGTAAAAATACGAAGCGATTCCAATCACGAACAGGGACCAGGAAAGCATCGCCGCCCAGGTCCCTCGCGGCTTCGCGTGGATGGTCAGGAACCCGGGGGACATCAGAGCTTCCCTTGCGCCGCCATTTGCATATAGCTCAGGTCGAATTTCAAACGAACGCGACCCTTGTTCCCCTGAATGGACCGGTCGGGGTAGGAGATTGCCACATCATCCACCGACTTGGTATCCGCGCCGAGCAGATGGTGGTCGAAGCAGAACTGGCGCACCAGCGCCATCTTCTGCTCCAGATCCGCTGAGCCGGCAAACGCCACTGCGGATTGCGGGGTGTAAAACATCCTGGTCGTGCTCAACTGCTCCTTGTAGGAGGCCAGCGTATCCGAAGATCCTTCCGCGATCCCGGCCAGCACCTTGTCCGCGGCTGGCCCCTTCGCCGACATTTGGGCCATCATCTCGTACCATGCTCCAGCGAGCGCCTTCGCGAAGCGCTGCCCCGAGCCATCCGGCCGGTCCAGCACATCCGTGCGCACCACGGTCAAATCGAGAATTTCGCCGGGAATCTGGGAAGAGTTAAACAGCGACGTGATCCCCTTCTGTTTGAGGATCTGCGAAACCATCGGCTTCCACGTCACCACCGCCGAAGCGCTGGAATCGGCGATAAAAGCGGTAGCGATATCGGAGTCTGAGGTGTTGATCATCCGAACTTTCTTCAGGTTGTCCCGCAAACCGTTGATGGTCATGGCGCGATCGAACAGGTACTCCGACACCGTCTTTTCGACCAGCAGCATCTTCTTGCCGGCCAAGTCCTTCATGGCCAGACCATTGCGCACCAGCAGCGCATCGTTTCCATTCGAATAATCGCCCACAATGATGCTGGTGGTAGGCACGCCCGAGGCGGCCGGCATGTCGAGCGCTTCCATGTTGGTCATGGTGCAGGCGTCGATGTTCTTAGCGACGAAGGCGTCCAGGGAGGGGGCGTAATCGAAGCGCTGCACCTTGATCGTGATGTTGTATTTGTCGGCCCATTTATGCAGGAGGCCCGCTTTGGCCATGTAGTAGTAAGGCGTCCATCCCGCATAGACCGACCACCCTACCGTGAATGTGGGTTTCTGGGCAAAGACCGAGAGAGTCGATAAAGTGAGGAGGAGGAACGTCCGGAAAAAAAGCCGCATCAATGAACTCCGTCTTTGAAACTGAAGAAGGGCTCAGAGGCAGAACGCGGCCAACTGGCAAACGTGAACTTGAATTGTATCATCATGCGTTGGAACCTCTCCCCCGATCATCAGTCAAAAAGGCGCGCCAGCCGCCATAGGAGGTAATCTCGCGAGCTCCCGCCAGGCCGGCCGGCTCGCACAGGAAGCATTTCACCAACGTCGCGTCCGTCAATTCGACATCGCCGATCGAAAGTGGTCTCGGGACCCCGGCGACGAAGCCGCCGAAGCGGTCCTCCGGCATGTTCCACACCTCGACCTCGATTCCCGGTCCGCGGTAGTGATCGTCCCGAATCAATCCCGGCTTCGGCGGCGAAGTTCCCTCCAGCGCGTACAGCCGGTATTGCGGAGATGTCCGCGTGGCGCGCTGCAATCTCGCACCCCGCTCCAGCAGTTGCCCGTTCAAAGGCTGACCGGAAAGATGAGCGCCCACCACTGCGACCTGAACGCAGCCCGCCAGGTTGGCTCCCCGCGCCGCAGCCTGTTCGGATGCAACTGAGGGCGTACCCAGATAAGATCGGTGAAATGTAGCGGCCAGGGACAGGAGCGCACGGTCGGTGAACGCCGGACCAATGAGAGATACTCCGAAGGGAAGGCCATTGGGCCGGAATCCGGCGGGAACTGCGACGGCGGCCAGATCCAGCAAATTCACGAAATTCGTGTAGAATCCCAGGTTTGTATTCAGTTGAATCGGATCGGCGCGCACCGCCGCATACGTGTAAGTTGTGCCCGTGGTGGGAAGCAAAAGCACGTCGATCCTGCGCCATTCCGCTTGCGTCGCGCGCCGCAATTCCTCCAGCCGGTACTGTGCTTTGAACGCCTCCACCGCACTGTAGCGAGCGCCGCCGGCGATGATCTGCCGCACCACCGGATCCATCTCGTCGCCGTGCGCCTCTGGAAAGTCACCGATTGCGGCCGTGCGTTCCGCGAGCCACGGACCGGCATAAAGAAGATCTGCCGCACTCCGGAAGATCGAAAAATCGATCTCCACCTTCTGCCCGCCAATATCCTGCAGCTTTTCCACTGCCTGGGCGTAGAGGCTGGCTGCCTCGGCGTCTCCGAAGAACTCCAGTTGATGCGCGGCGGGCACTCCGAACCGAAAGGCCGCCCCCAGCCACGGAGCGGCGCCCGCGCCGGGCCCAGGCTCACGCGAATAGGGATCCTGTGGATCGAAACCTGCCGCAGCGTCGAAGACCAGCTGCGCATCGGAGCTGTTGTTGGCGAAAATCGAAAGGCAATCGAGCGTGCGGCACGCGGGCACCACGCCGCTGGTACTCAGCAGCCCACGCGTCGGCTTCAGGCCGATCAGGTTGTTGAACGCCGCGGGCACGCGTCCCGACCCGGCCGTATCCGTGCCGAGGGAAAACGCGACCCATCCGCGGGCGACCGCTACCGCGGAACCGGAGCTGGACCCTCCCGAAATATAGTTCTCGCCAAACACGCTCGAGCAAGCTCCGTACGGCGAGCGAGTACCCACCAGGCCAGTGGCAAACTGATCCATGTTGGTCTTGCCGATCAGAATCGCTCCGGCGGCCAGTAAGTTCCGGACTACGGAAGCCGAAGTGGAGGGAGCGTAGGCATACGCGGGACAACCGGCCGTGGTCGGCATGCCCTCCACGTCAATGTTATCTTTGACCGCGAACGGAACGCCGTAGAGCGGCAGCGCCTGCGCGCCGGGTTGCGTTTCGAGCGCCCGCGCCCGCGCGAGCGCGGTTTCCCGCGGCGCCAGAGCAATCCACACCGGATTCGGAGGGCCCGACCGGATCGAGTCGAAGATCGAAGCGATCGTCTCCGAAGGCGTCCCGCCGGCTGCATATTTTTCGCGAAGAGACGACAGGTTCATAGAACCTCCGCCCGCAGCGTTACAAGATTCTGACCTGCGGAGACCAGCGTTCCGACCGTGCAGGACAACTTCTCCACGATTCCCGCTACTGGCGCGGTCACCATAATTTCCATCTTCATGGCCTCCAGGACCACTAATTTCTGGCCCGCGTTCACCGGCTCGCCCGGTGTCACGGCTACGTTCCAGACATTTGCTGTAAGCGGCGAGGGTACGGCCTGGCATCCTTCCGGAATCGAATCTTCGGAATTGAGCCCGGCCGGCCCTGTATCGAGAGCGGGCGCGTCGTTCCACTGCCCTGCGGCAGCCCAACGCTCCCGCTCCGCGTCAAACGCCGCCTGCTGCGTCCGCTTGAAATTCGAGGCCTCCGCCTGCGTCGACTCCAGGAAAGCGCGATATTGGGCCAGTTGGAAGCTGGTGTTCTCAATGCGGAGCGGATACCCGCCCGAGGGAAACGTATTCCGCGCATCGAGGAGTTCTTCCGCGCTTACCGGATAAAAACGGATCTGATCGAAGAACCGTAGCAGCCAGGGTGTGCCGCGTTCGAACGCAGCCGTGGACTTCCAGCTGTTCCACATCTGCACCGTACGCCCGACGAACTGATATCCGCCGGGACCCTCCATCCCGTAGACGCACAGGTACGCGCCGCCGATGCCGACCGCGTTCTCCGGAGTCCAGGTCCGCGCCGGGTTGTACTTGGTGGTGACCAGGCGATGGCGCGGGTCGATCGGAGTCGCCACAGGCGCGCCCAGATAAACGTCGCCCAGACCCAGCACCAGGTAGCTGGCGTCGAACACGATGCGGTGGACGTCGTCGATCGAATTCAGTCCGTTGATGCGCCGGATGAATTCGATATTGCTCGGACACCAGGGGGCATCCGGACGAACGGATTGCATGTACTTCTGAATCGCGAGCCTCGTCTGCGGGTCGTCCCAGGAAAGCGGCAGGTGCACGATGCGGGATGGAACGGAGATTTCGTTCGCATCCGGAATTCTGCCTTCGCACACATCGAGCGCGTCCAGCAACCCCTGGCGGGAAAGCACGCGCGTGTCGTAGTGAATATGCAGCGACCGGACACCCGGAGTGATGTCGATAATCCCCCGGACACCCAGGCCGCGCAGCTGGTTTTCGAGCGAGTGTATCCGAAATCTCAAATTCAGGTCGAGCACGTTCGGGCCATACTCGACCAAGAGGTATTTGTCCCCATCGGCGCGGATCCTGCGAAGAGCGGTTGTCTCCAGAACCGGATCGCTGCGCTCGGAGGCGGGCAACGAGGGAAGCCTGCCGGAGAGGCTCTGGATCGCGCGATCCAGCTCACCTTCCATGCGCTCCGCCTGCGCCTGCGAAAGAGCGATAAACCGTACCGCATCTCCCGGCTTCAGTTGCCCCATCTTCCAAAGCTCGGCCTGAACGATGGTGGCGGGACAAACAAATCCACCCAGGCTGGGACCGTCGGGCCCCAGGATGACTGGCATATCGCCGGTGAAGTCCACTGTCCCGACTGCATAGGCGTTGTCGTGAATGTTCGAGGGATGCAGTCCCGCCTCGCCCCCGTCTTTGCGCGCCCAAACCGGTTTGGGACCAATCAGCCGCACGCCGGTGCGATCAGAGTTGTAATGAACTTCCCAGTCGGTTGAGAAGAACATCTCAATATCGCCATCGGTGAAGAAATCCGGCGCGCCATGTGGTCCGTACAGGACACCGATTTCCCATCGCCGCGTATATGAGGGAATCAGCGGTTCCGGGAGACCGTCCGCGCTCTCCGAACCTTCGCCCGCCGTTCCGAAATGCAGAACGTCGCCCGCGCGCAGCGTGCGGCCCGCATGCCCTCCGAATTTACCGAGGATGAACGTAGACCTGCTCCCGAGGTATTCCGGGACATCGAAACCTCCCGCCACAGCGAGGTAAGCCCGGCTCCCCGCGCCCTGCGCCGATCCGAACTCGAGCAGTGCGCCGGCCGGGATGCGGAACGGTTTCCAGCGCGGCACCGGAACTCCATCCAGGCGAGCCGCGAAGTCCGCGCCGGTGATCGCCGCGACCCTCTCGCGTGCGAAGCGGAGCGCAGGGCCCGTCACCACCATCTCCAGCCCGGGAGCGCCTTCCGGATTCCCGGCTAACCGGTTCGCCATCCGGATTGCGAGATGATCCATAGGTCCCGAAGGAGGCACGCCGACGTGCCAGTACCCGAGACGGCCCGGATAGTCCTGCACCGTGCTCTGGGTTCCGGGTGCGACCACATCCATCGCATCGCGGACGTACTCGAAGTTCCCGAGAAACGCCGTGGTAATGCCGCCCGCCACAAATGCCGGATCGCGGACCACGCGCCGCAGGTACCGGACATTGGTTTCGATTCCCGCGACCGAGCACGCATCCAGCGCGGCGCGGAGATTGCCCAGCGCAGCGGCCCGATCCTCGCCCCGAACGATAATTTTCGCGAGCATCGGATCGTAATAGGGTGTTACCTCGGATCCGGATTCAACCCATGTTTCGACGCGTGCGGAAGCGGGCCAGATCACCTCGGAGAGCCTTCCGGCGCATGGCTGAAACGCTTTGCCGGGATCCTCCGCGTAGATGCGGGCCTGCATCGAAGCGCCTTGCGGATGATTTGGAAATGTCTTCAGGAACGCGGTTTCTCCCGCGGCCGTGCGCACCATCCATTCGACCAGGTCGATGCCGGTCACTTCCTCTGTAACCCCGTGCTCCACCTGCAGGCGGGTGTTGACTTCCAAAAAGTAAAAGGAGGCTGTCTCGTCGTCGTAAATGAATTCAACGGTGCCGGCCGAACGGTACTTCACGGATTCGCCCAGACGCACCGCTGCGTTCAGCAGACGCTGCCGCACCTCGTCCGGCAAGCCCGGCGCCGGCGTCTCCTCTAATACCTTTTGATTCCGCCGTTGCGCGGAACAATCTCTCTCGCCCAAGGCGACCACCAGCCCGCGGCCGTCGCCGAAGATCTGGACTTCTATATGGCGCGCTCGCGTAACCGCCTTTTCCAGAAACACTCCGGCGTCGCCGAAATTGGTCAGCCCCAATCGCGCCACGGCTTCAAACGATTCGGAGAGCTCATCAGCAGTGCGGCACAAGCGCATCCCGATGCCGCCGCCGCCCGCCGTGCTCTTAAGCATCACGGGATAACCGATCCGGCCGGCCGCGTCCAACGCCTCCGCAGCATCGGCCAGAAGTCCGGTGCCGGGCAACAGCGGAGTGCCAGTCCAGTCAGCAATCTCGCGGGATGTGTGCTTCAGCCCGAACGCGATCATCTGCTCCGGGGTCGGGCCGATAAAGGCGATTCCCAGGGTTTCGCAGGCTTCCGCGAACCCCGCGTTCTCGCTAAGGAACCCGTATCCGGGATGAATAGCCTGGGCCCCGGTCTTCCGCGCGGCGTCCAGAATAGATTCCACCGAAAGATAACTCGATGCCGGCGGCGGAGCGCCGATCAGGACTGCCTCGTCGGCTTGCTCCACATGCAGCGATCCCCGGTCCGCCTCCGAATAGACTGCCACCGAACGAACGCCCATGCGGCGTAGCGTGCGAATGACGCGGCAGGCGATCACGCCGCGGTTTGCGATCAATACTTTGTTGAACATCATGCCGGCGGATCCCAGATCAGCGCCCGCACCGGCGTGGGATTATACGCATTGCAGGGATTGTTCAACTGTGGACAGTTGCTGATCAGCGCGAGTACATCCGTTTCCGCGCGCAGTTCCACGTACTTGCCGGGCTCGGAGATGCCGTCCTCGAAGGTCAGCTTTCCCTCCGGGGTCACGGGCACATTCATGAAGAAGTTGATGTTGCTGGGGATGTCCCGTTTGTCCATGCCGTGGTCCCAATCGAGGACGCCCTTCAGGAAACTGGCCCGGCAGGCGTGCATGTGACGCTTGCCGATGTCGTAGCGCACCATGTTGCTCTCGTTGGCGCAAGCGCCGCCGAGCGTGTCGTGGCGTCCGCATGTGTCCGCCACAATCGTAAGCAGTACGGATCCCGCCGTTGACATCAGCCGCGTGCCGGTGGTCAGGTACAAATTCCGTTGCGCGCGAATCGTGTCCTGCGCGCTATAGCGGTCCGCGTAGTCGTGCGCATTGTAAAACAGCGTGTCCGCGGCCTGATTTCCGTGCAGATCGACGATGCGCAGAATCTGGCCCCGGCGAACTTCATGCATCCATGGTTCGCCTGCGGGAATGTCCGCGCTGTACACCGCCTGGGATGGATCGAGCGTGGAAGTTTTCATAAAAAGTAGCGCTCCGTCAGAGTGAATCCCCTGCCATTTTCCGGACATGAGGTGCGGCAAGGGTCGTCCGGCCCGGGCGGCTCGACCTTGCGGAGGGAGAGCAGGATTGGTTTGGGAGCATAGGAACCTGCCGGGTCAAGCGGGTGCTGGCAGGTGTTGACGATGGTCAGAACGTTCATCTCGGCCCGTAATTCAACGTAATCTCCGGCCCGCGAGTTGCCCGGGTGGAACGACAATCCGCCGTTCCCGTCCACGTCCACGCGGCTGAAGAAGTTCACGTTCGACGTGAGATCACGTGGCCCCAGGCCCCATTTCCCGAGCTCCACGAGGAAGCTGTCGCGGGCATTCCTGTAGCAGTCGTTGCGCAGCTCCTGATAACGGCCGTTCCCGTATTTCTCCGCGACCAGTTCGCGGCTGGACGCTCCTCCGATGGGGTCGTGCCAGCCGATGGAATCCTCCGTCACCGAGCACAGAACCCGTCCCATATCGGAATACAGAACGTAGCCTTTGGCAAGCCGGGCGGTATGTTGCGCTTTCAACGTATCCGGCATGTTGTAGCGCTCCGCCGGGCATTCGAAGTTGTAAAAGATAACCCCGGCGTTGGCGCCCCCTTCGGGATCGGTGATGCGCAATGCCGTGCCTCGCTTGAGCACATGGGACCAGGTCGCCCCTGGCTGAACAGTTTCCTCCCACAGAACCATACTGCTCCTCCTTCTTCCTGCTGATGTATTTTGCGTGAATTGAGTTGAGGGGACTTCTGGTTTAGGCAGGAGGACCGCAGCAGACATCCATCTTAGTCAGGCGGAGGAACACGCGCAAGGAAATGTGACCCCGCGCATTCCCTGCTCTGTACGCGAGAGTCATACCAACAGTATCGCGATGAAGCTTCTGCGGCGCAAGAAAAAAGCTTCGATGCGGGTCATAACAGAATTTTTGACGACGCTCTCGCTCTTTGGAGGCACACAGAAGTTTCTTCCGCTTCAGGCGTTGCCATCTTATTACGTTACGGCTGGCCGCCGGATATGCGATTGGCGACATCGCTGGTCTCCCGTGGCTCGACCAAAAAGCAAGCCACGAAGGGGTTCGCTGCGTGGACAGCATCGCTGGTGTAGCCAGCGGCAAAATTGAGACCCCGGTACCAGGATGGACCTATTCTCAGCCGCAAATCGCTTCAGTTGGCTTAGCCGAAGTTGCTGGGCGCGCACATGATCGGCCCTGAATCCTCGGTGCATATGGCATTGGACTTCACGGTTACTTTTCCTGTGGCAGGAGACAAGTGTGAGCGTCTCGCAGAGTTCTTAACTACGTCTCGCATCGATGCCGAAGTTGAGACTGTCAGCACGGAGTACGGGAGGGGGAAAATCGATTATAGTTAGGCACAGCGTGCGTGGGGTGAATGCGCCAAAACAGAATCCGCGAGCACCATTGAACCACAGGCAGCCTTCATCGAGATAGTATTCTCCTGATATCCGTTTGTGGAGGCGCGCCAAAAAGGCGTCTGTACTCGCGGTTGAACTGCGAAGCGCTTTCGTAGCCGATGTCGGCGCTGGTGCAAAAATCCCCCCACCCCTGGCGGTGATAAACCGCCCCGATTCTGGAAACAGAGCAGGGACGACACGTGTTCAGGGGGCAAAGATGTGGAACAGATCAATGAACTTAATTAATCCGAGATCCGCTCCCGTGAGCAAACTGGAATCATCAAGCCGTATCTGAATGAGCGACTTCAGGCGGGAGTCTGGAACGCCCGGGTACTGCTGCGCGAGCTTCAAAAGCGCAGTTACAGCGGTGGATACACGATTCTGACCGACTGGCTGCGGCCGCAGCGGAAAGAAGCATTGTCGGTCGCGGTCCGGCGATTTGAAACACCGCCATGCCGGGGCGCGACGCGCGGACCGGATGCAGGCGCTGGCGGACCGCTCGCACCCGTGCGCGATCAGCATGGAAAAGTAGTCTTTCTGCTGGCGGAGGGCAGGAACATCCCGCGGAAGAAGCGCGCCTGGGCGGACGTTGAACCTGACGAGCACGAGCGGCAGGGGTCAATAAACGACTCGGATCGCCGGGCAACAGTGATGGTGGTTGAAGCCAACTCCGAAATGCGCTCGTCGATCGCGAGGATCCTCGGGGCAGATGAAGAACCGGGCGTCAGACTTCCCGGCGAATCGGTACGGGACTATATCCTCAGGCCGTGTTCTATCCATGAGCTTCGCGCCCGCGTCCGCAACCAGGTCAATCTGAAGCGCAAGCGCGACGTATCGCAGGCAGAGCTGAGAAGTCAAAGCACTGACCTCCCGGAATTGAGTCAACCGTTGGGGGAAAGCCGCTCGGGTTTGAAGCGCAGCCTGGACCGGCAGAAGGAATATGCCCGGCTCTGGCACGCTGTGTTCGAGAACTCCGCCGTAGCCATCGGCGTGCTCGATCTCGAAGGCAGATTTCTCGAAGCGAACCCGCGGCTGCAATCGATGACGGGAAACGCCCAGGAGGGTTGTCAGGCATCTGACTTGACGAGATTCTGGTCGAAGAGGATCGTGGAAGCCTGCGCGACCACATCACCACATTGCGTGAAGGCAGCAGCGCCGGACACAGGGACGAGCGCCGCTACCGACGGGGCGATGGCGCCGTCGGCTGGGCTGTCATGAGCTTGTCCGTCGTGCCTCGATCGGACCAGTCGCCCCACATGCTCGTGGGCGTGTTCGACGATACCACCACCCGCAAACAGGCCGAAGACGAGCGGAAGAAGTTCGCCTCACTGGCGGAAAATGGAACGGACTTTATTGGCATCGCGTCTCCTGATGGCCGGGCGTCGTTCGTGAATAACGCCGGCCGACAGTTTGTCGGGCTGACGCCGGACGCGGATGTGACCAAATACGTCCTGGAGGATTTCCTGGCGCCACACCAACGATACAGAGTGCGAGACGAGATGCTGCCCGCGCTCGAACGCGACGGCCACTGGGAAGGTGAGACGTCGTTCCGGAATTTTCGAACGGATGACACGTTTCCAATGTGGCAGCATGTGTTTTTCATTCTGAACGAACTCGGGCAGCGGATGGCAATCGGAACCGTCAGCCGCGATCTTTCCGAGCGCAGGAATTCCGAATCGAGAATAGCGGCGGTGCAATCCCAGGTTGCTCACATGGCACGGGTGACGACAATGGGCGAACTCGCCGCCACGATCGCGCACGAGGTAAATCAGCCACTCGCGGCGGTGGCGGCAAACGCCAGCGCATGCATCCAGTGGCTGAATGCAGCGAAGCCAGACCTGAACGAAGTGCGCCCCGCGACGAACCGAATTTCGGGAGAAGCCAAACGCGCCAGCCAAGTACTTGGCAGAATCAGAACTCTGATGAAGCAGCGTCATGTAGTGTCTGAGCCGGTCAATTTGAACGATGTGGCGCTTAATGTCCTCGATCTGGTGCGTCCGCAGATAGCTTGCCACCGCATTTCGCTTCGATTAAATCTGGCGCCGATACTGTCTCTGATCAGAGGCGATGCCATCCAATTGCAGCAGGTCGTGCTGAACCTGCTGGTGAATGCGATCGAAGCCAGCGACGGCGGGCAGGAGAAGTCGCCCGAAATAGTTCTTTCGACTGAAGGACTCAAAGACTCAGCTTTAATGGCAATTCGCGACTCAGGAACCGGAATTGGCCCGGATGTAATGGACGAGATCTTCAGGCCTTTCTACACGACAGCGGTTGCCGGGATGGGCATGGGCTTGTCGATCAGCCGCTCCATCCTGGAAGCCCACGCAGGAAAACTCTGGGTCACGCGGAACGAAGGACAGGGCGTGACGTTTCGTTTTTCCATCCCTGTAGTCGCGCATGTCTGACATGGGCGAACCCGGGGCAATCGTCTATGTCGTCGATGACGACAGTGGTGTGCGTGACGCACTATCGGGTTTGATCCGTTCACTAGGCCTTGCGGCCAAAACCTTCAGCTCTGCGCGCGAGTTTCTCGATGCCAGCGTCTTCGAAGCGCCACGTTGCCTCGTGCTGGACGTGCGCCTGCCTGGCCTCAGCGGGCTTGAACTGCAGCGAGAGCTTGAGCACAGGAACATCGAGATTCCAATTATCTTCGTTTCGGGGCGTGCCGACGTTCCCATGACGGTTCAGGCGATGAAGGGCGGGGCGGTCGACTTCCTGATTAAACCGTTTCTGGACCAGGAGCTGCTGGATTCCGTTCAGAACGCGATCGACGTTGATCAGGTGACTCGCCGCGCGCGTGCCGAGATGGCCCTCCTGCGCTCTCGCTACGCCACCCTGACGCCTCGCGAACGCGAAGTCATGCTGCGCGTGGTGACTGGCATGTTGAATAAACAAATCGCCAGAGAGTTGGGTACCAGCCAGGTTACTGTAAAACTGCAGCGGGGCAGGGGGATGCAGAAGATGCGCGCGGAGTCGCTTGCGGATCTCGTCCGTATGGCAGATAGAGTTGCCATGCCAAAGGTCAAATGAACCGGATGATCGGCCTGGAACTCATACAACAGTATGATTTTCGCGACTGCTTTAAGCGCATGCACTTGATTGCAATCGTAGATGACGATGCAGCCAATTGCCACGCGATTACTAGCCTAGTCTGCCGGGATGAAACGGATACTTCAGATCGAAGGCAACCTTCTAAAGGAGGGTCGACCGCCGCTGGTGTACTGACGATCAATTCACCTGCTCGCCGGTACCCCCCAGTTGGCTTCCTGCGGATCTCAACCCTCGCGGTCGCGTCCGGTTTAGAGTACTGTTCGTTTCCGCGTGATAAGATGGCGGCTCGTTGGGCCTTATGACGTTATGAAAATCAACACTTCCGCTACTCTGCGCCTGCTGGGCTTGGTTGCTTTGATTAGTCTTACCGCTCTCGCTCAGATACCTCCTTCTGCTGCTGCCGGCGCCAGTGCAGCGGCGCGTCCGCAGCGTCCGCAACCGCCGACTCGCGATCCTCGCACCGCTGGTTATGTGGCAGCGAAGGAATTGCTCGATGGTACGAATGCGCCCGCAAATGTGGACGGGAATTTCATCATTGGTCCTACGCACACCGCCGCGCCCGAGATGACGGCGAATCCCGACGTTCCGCACGGAATGGTTTACGACTTCACGATGGCGTCCACGGACAGCAGGATTTATCCCGGCATCGCGCGCGATGTTTTTGGAACACCCGATCCAAATAATCCCGCGAAGCTGGATGTTCCAACGAGTCACGCCGCGCCATATACCCGTCGCGTTTCTGTTTACGTGCCGAAGCAGTATGTACCGGGCACGGCGGCGCCGTTTATTGTGGGCGCGGACGGCCCGGATCGCGGTCTTTTTACGTGCCTCGATAATCTGATCGCCACGAAAAAGGTTCCCGTGATGATTGCGATTTCGATTGGCAATGGCAGCGGCGATGCGCAGGGCAGTGAGCGCGGCCTGGAGTACGACAATCTGACTCCGGTCTATACGGAGTTCGTCGAGAAGGAAGTGCTGCCGCTGGTGGAAAAGCAGTACAACGTGAAGCTCACCAGGGATCCGGAAGGCCGCGCGACGATGGGCGGCAGCTCGGGCGGGTCGGCTGCGCTCATCATGGCCTGGTATCACACCGATCTCTACCATCGCGTGCTCACTTATTCAGGCACGTACGTAAATCAGCAGTGGCCCTGGAATCCCGCGACGCCGCATGGCGCGTGGGGCTTCCACGAGACGATCATTCCGAACAGCCCGGTGAAGCCGCTGCGCATCTGGATGGAAGTGGGCGACCGCGATCTGCTGAATCCTAACATCATGACCGACAATATGCACGACTGGGTTGTGGCGAACGAGAATATGGCGAAGGTGCTCGCCGCGAAGGGCTATCATTATCAGTTTGTCTTCGCGAAGAATGCGGGTCACACCGATGGCGCGGTGAAGCGGCAGACGCTGAGCGAAGCGCTCGAGTACCTGTGGCAAGGTTATCCAATTGCGAAGTAGGAGAACAAAAAAAATGAAGAGATCGCACCTTTTTGCCGCGGTAGCGGCCGCCGGATTCATGGTCGGCTCGCAGGCCGCTCTGGCTCAGCCGGTTGGCTGCGGGAGTTTGCCGCAGGCCAATGCCGCGCCTGCTTACACCACAGGCCCCGGGGCCGCTCTTGCTGCGCCGGGTGGAGCCCCTCGCGGCGGTGCTGGCGGGCGCGGATTTTCCGGCGCCGGCCGCGGCGCCTTCGGAGGTTCGGGTGGGGGCCGCGCGGGCGGTCGGGGTGCGGCCGTTCGTGATCCGCATGCCGCCGGCAACGTTGACGCAAAGGATCTTCCGGATGGTGAGAATGCCCCGAACAATGTTGACGGAAACTTCGTGCTGGGGCCGACGCATCCAGCCGCTCCCGATACGGTGGAGAACGCGAGCGCGCCGAAGGGCGTAGTCTGCATCTTCGCGATGGAGTCAGGGGATAGCAAGATGTATCCCGGAATCACGCGTGCGCCGCGCGATCCTAACGCTCCTCCGCAACCGCCGAATTCCCGCATGATCCCCGTTATGCCCGCGCCTTACAGCCGCCGGGTGTACGTGTATATTCCCAGGCAGTATGTCGCGGGAACTGTTGCTCCGTTCATTGTGGGCGCGGATGGTCCCGACAACGGGCTGTTCACTACGCTCGATAACATGATCGCGGCGAAGAAGCTGCCGCCGATGATCGCGGTTTCTATCGGAAATGGCGGTGGCGATGGTCCGGGCAGCGAACGCGGCCTGGAGTACGACACGATGTCCGGCAAGTACGCCGAGTTCGTGGAGACGGAAGTTCTTCCTCTCGTTGAGAAGCGTTACGGCGTAAAGCTCAGTAAGGATCCGGATGCGCGTCTGGCGATGGGTGGCAGTTCGGGTGGATCGGTTTCGTTCGGCATGGCGTGGTTCCACAACGACCTCTATCACCGCGTGCTCACGTACTCGGGGACGTATGTGAATCAGCAGTCGCCGACCGATCCGAATCTGCCGCATGGCGCGTTTGAGCTGGAAGAGCATCTGATTCCGGCGGCGCCGGCGAAGCCGATTCGCATCTGGATGGAAGTTGGAGATCGCGATAACGGGCGTCCTGGTGATGACACTCACGACTGGGTGGCTGCGAACGAGATCATGGCTCGCGCGCTGGCCGCGAAGGGCTATCACTACCAGTTTGTCTTCGCGCGCAACGCCGGTCATACGGATGGCGCCGTGAAAAAGCAGACTCTGCCTGAAGCGCTGGAGTACGTCTGGCAAGGTTACAAGGCGAAGTAGTCCGCGAAGCGGCTTGCAATCCCAAACCCGCCCCGGACATCGACTTCGCGTTGTTCAGTATGAAAAGGCGGATGCAATTGCGTGCGTTAGCACCGCTCGCAACCGGAAGATCGGCCGCTTGGCTGTTAAGCGCTTGTCCATCCGATTTTGGCTGGGCCCGATTGCGTAATGATCGCGGGGCGCTTCGTTGGAGAGGCGATTCGGCGCGGGCGCACCGGGGTATTGTTTTAAAGCACGCGGACGCTGAGTTGTAGCGCGCAATCCGGGCCCTCCTTACGGGCGAGCGTTATCTGAGCCCGCGCGGATTGATGTTCGATTCCATTAAGTCGAGGCGTGAACAGGCGTACGGTGGGAAAGCCGACCAGACGCCCGCGCGATGTCCCGCCCACGGCGGAGCTCACCTGCAGCGCGCCACCAGAAAATCGCGGTTTGACCGGTTTCGGTTGGCGGCCAGGATGCAAACCCTCGGACGATGCTCATCTTCGCGAGCGTGACTGTAATGGCGTTATCGATCGCACAGTCTTTGGCCCCTCAGACCAGGCTGGGCGCGATCGACATCTACAGTGCTTTCCGGCTGCCGCCGCTGAAAGAGGATATTCTGCGTCCGCAGATTGGAACGCTCGGCGTGGTGGCGCGCGCGCGGGCTTTGGGGGTTGAGGCGTCGACTGTTACCGATGCCTGGCAGAAAGCTGAGAAATTGTTCGCGCCGGCGGGTGCAGCGAGTGCAGGGCCGGCTACCGTATTCGCTGGCGGACAGGCATCGGCGCTGAATCGCCTGCTGGAACGCACTTTGTCGGTGCGGGTTTCATCAGCCGCGATTGACGTGGATGAACCCATCCGCATTGCGCGCGATGGCGTGTCGCTCGATCTCGGCGCGGCGAAGCTTCAGGCGAGCGCGGCCCTTCCTTACGTGTTGCGCATTGAGCGCGCCGGGAATGTCCGTCTCAGGGGCGGCGAATTTGCCGCGGGCGATTCTGCCATTCTGGTCAACATCAGCAGGCATGTTCTGATCTTTGATACGCGAATTCACGATCTTTCGGGTAGCGGGATTGTGGTGACGCACTCGTCCCGCGTGACGATCAGCGGAAATCAGATATCGGGGATGGGCGGAGCCGGGGTCTTACTTCACGGCGGAACGGATTCCAGCCTTGTGGAGCGAAACGAAATTGTGCGGAATGCCGGGGCGTCGAATATGGCCGCGGCGATTGTGCTGTCCGACCGCAGCGTCGATCTGGCGGCGCGAGCCGAAGCGATCTATGGCCCTGATGGCTATTGGGTGGTGGATGAACCGATGACTTCGCGCATGAATCCGCCGCGAAACAACCTTATCGCGCTGAATCATCTGGGGTGGAACGCGTCTTCTGGCGTTTACGTGGATGGCGCGGTAGCGAATGTCGTGGCGCTCAATACGGTCGAGGGTAACTCTAAAGAGGGGATGTGCCTCGACAACGGATCGGCCGCGAATGTGGTCACGTCTAATGGAATTTTCGGGAATGGCAACCGATGGGGTGAATCCGATGCCGTGATGGAGAAGGACGCGATCCTGGGTGGCGGACGTCTGGACGATGGAACTCCTGCAGAGAAAGTACCGGGGATCTCGATTGACAACGCCCTTTACAACACTGTGTTTTCGAACAATGTCGCGCACAATTTCGGCGGCGGTATAAAGATTGTGCGAACTGGCTACTTCAACCTGATCGGACTCAACACGATTCTGTCCGACAATGACGGCGCAAGCGACCGCTTCCATTTCTTCGGAATTGAGCTGGGCGCTGCGACTCTCGATGCCACATCTGATGAACTGGATGCCACGCCGAGCCGGGGAAACATCGTTTTCTCGAACGATATTCGGGGCAGCCACTATTCGGGAATCTTTTTTGACGAGGGCTCCGACCTGAATGACGCCTTCGATAATGTGATTTTGGATGCGCAGCAATGGGCGCTGGAGTCGGCGGAGCCGATGTCGAATAGCTCGCTCAACAATCTCACCGTAATACCGAGCAGGAACATCAGTGCAGGTCTGTCCACAGCGGTGACAAACCCGGAGTAAGTCTACCTGCGGGTTTTCCTGGGATTAATAGAGACACAAAGGAATATCGTTTGCTTCGGGTCCTTCCGGCCCTGATGACTTACGCAATGTTCTTCAGCTCCCATCGTCTGGTGAAGGCGCTGGAAATTCTGGCGGTGCTCGCGATCGCATGGGCGTTCACGCGTCCGAAATGGGGATCGGCGGGTTTTACGTGGATCGAGAGACAGTTTCGCGCACTGGCTGCGCATCGTGTGCGCGCCATTCTCGTGGCGGGGGCCATTCCGATGGCGGTACGGCTCGTCATGCTCGCCTGGTATCCGCCGCCGCAGCCCATTGTGCATGACGAATTCAGTTATCTGCTGCAGGCCGATACCTTCGCGCACGGACGCCTGGCCAACCAAACGCCCCCCTATTGGCAGCATTTTGAGACGGAATATACACTCTTGCGACCGACATACGCGTCGCAATATGAGCCTGCACAGGGTCTGATCCTCGCATTTGGACAAGTGGTATTCGGTCACCCGTGGTGGGGTGTGTGGCTCAGCGTGGGCGTGATGTGCGGCGCTTTCTGCTGGGCGCTCGGCACGGTGTTGCCGATGGGCTGGGCGCTATTCGGCGCGCTTCTGGCCGCCCTTCAGTTCGGAATCTTCGGCATCTGGATGAACAGCTATTTCGGTGGCGCGGTTTCTGCGACGGCGGGCGCATTTATCTTCGGCGCTCTTGTCAGTCTTCACAAAACGAAAGGCTGGCGCCGCATGGCTGTGCTCTGCGCCGCCGGGCTTGCGATGCTATTTGCGACGCGTCCGTTTGAAGGCCTCATTTGGTCGTGTATCGTTCTGATTTATGGCTATGTGATTTTGCGAAAGCAGCGCGTATCAGGCGCTTTGCTGTGGCGTGAGCTGCTGCTTCCGTTCGTGGCGGTTTGCTGTCTGGGTGGCCTCGGGCTCGCGTATTACAACTGGCGAGTCACCGGGAACGCAACGATTCCACCGTATCTCACCTACCGCGCTATTTATGGTACGCCGCAGCCGTTCTGGTGGCAGGGACCTATCACGATCCCGCACTTCACTTATCCCGAGTTGCGCGACAACTATCTGAATCAACGCCGTCTCTACGAGAGGAGAAATTCGCTCGGCGCGATGCTGATGGCCGAGCGCGAGCGCTTGCGGGATTTCTGGCGCTTCTTCATTGGACCGTTTCTGACGCCCGCGCTGTTGTTTGTCGCACTGCTGTTTCGCGATCGAAAGATACGGCCCTGGCTATTCATCTCTCTCGCCTTCATTGCGGATAAGGCGACGTATCATGCGTGGTTTCCCGCACAGAACGGGCCGGCGACGATTTTGATTCTGCTGATCGTGGTCCAATGCTGGCGGCATCTGCGCGCATGGCAAAGACGCCATCAATTCGGGATGGCGATGTCGCGCACTCTGATGGCCGGGCTCTGTCTGACGATCGTGATCGGCGGCCTGGGTCGCGCCGCGGAGCCGATGCTTGGCCCGTCGTTTCGGCATATCGTACCGATCTGGGAATCGCTCTATCCGCCGCAACGGCTGCGAGACGACATCAGCGCGAAGCTGGACCAAATTCCCGGCAAGCATCTGGTGTTTGTGAAATACGCCACCGGGCATTGTTTCTGCGAAGAGTGGGTGTTCAATCTCGCCAATCCGAGCGAGCAGAAAATCGTCTACATCCGCCCGGATAAGCCGGCGACCGACATTGGGATAGCGGAGGCCTTCAGCGATTTCGATGTGTGGTTGATGGAGCCGGATCAGCATCCTTACAGGCTTTCGCGGCTCACCACGTGGGATGAGATCGCAAACATTCGCGGCGATGAAGAGCAGGAAGCCAACAAGATCGCCAAAAAATGACTTATTCGATCCTGTTCAGCTCGAAATATCTGCAGACCGGGCTCGAGGTAGTCGCGCTCGCAGGGATCCTGCTGGCTTTTCTGGTTCCGCGATGGAGAGCCGCGTGGTTCCGCGGATGTGAACTGCGACTGCGGAATATCGGGCGATCGCGCTGGCGAGCGATTGCTCTCTCGGCAAGTCTGCCGCTCGCGATACGTCTCGCGTTGCTGCCCGTCTTCACTTTCCCCACGCCGTACGTTCACGATGAGTTCAGTTATCTATTGATGGGCGACACATTTGCGCACGGCCGCATCGTCAATCCCACGCCGCCCGAATGGAAGCACTTCGAAACGGAATACACGCTGGTTCAGCCCACCTATTCGTCGCAATATCAGCCGGCGCAGGGTTTGGTTTTGGCCGCCGGAGAAGTACTCACGGGAAACCCGTGGTGGGGCGTGTGGATCAGCATCGGGCTGATGTGCGGCGCGCTCTGCTGGGGTCTCAGCTATCTGCTACCTCTTCCGTGGGCTTTGTGCGGCGGACTGGGCGCGGGACTTCAATACGGGATCTTCGGATTCTGGATGAATTCTTATTTCGGCGGCGCGATTGCCGCCGCCGCGGGTGCAATGGTGGCGGGTTCGCTTGCTCGTATGCGCAGGAGGCCAGTCTCCTCCGGAATTATCTGCGGCGCGGGGCTGGTGGCGCTGTTCGCGAGCCGGCCTTTGGAGGGCGCGATCTGGACACTAGCCGCCGCGATCTGGATTTTCGTGAAGTATCGCCAGAGATTCCTGCAGATCACCGCGGCGGGACTTCTGATAGGGGTGATGGGCGGTGTCGGCCTGGGCTATTACGACTACCGCGTAACCGGGCATGTGTTTCAGCCTCCGTACGCGGAAGGCCGGGATTTGTATGGCACTCCGCAATCGTTTTGGTGGCAGCCAGCGGTGATCGTCCATCACTTCGACAATCCGCAGCTTCGAGCGAATTACCTGGGGCAACTCGAATACTGGGAACGGCGTTATTCACTGCCTGCGCTCTGGGACTCCACCTGGCATCGCGCGCGGGACTTCTGGAGATTTTTTGTCGGTCCGTTTTTTACGCCGGCGCTTTTTTTCCTGCTGCTGTTGCGGAAGGACAGGCGGATCTGGCCGTGGCTGCTGATTTCGATTCCCTTCGTGCTGGACCACGCAACCTTTCATGCGTGGTATCCGCAGCACTCCGCGCCCGAGACAATTCTGATCGTCGTCATTCTGGTGCAATGCTGGCGTCATCTTCGCGTGTGGCAGCGGGAACGCGGATGGGGACTCGCGCTCACACGGAATCTGGCGACCGCGTTTGCGTTGTCATTTGTCCTGATCGGTATAGGCCGAGCCGCGGAGGATCATCTCCCCAGTAAGATCACGCGAATCTGGGGGCCGCTGAATCCGGCCGAGAAGGGCCGCGACCGTTTGCTCGCGAAACTTCATGACATGGGCGGCAAGTATCTGGTGTTCGTTTACTATCCGCCGAAGCATCCCGCGATCGACGAGTGGGTTTTCAATACCGCCGAAATCCCGGGAGCCCCGGTCGTGTTTGCGCGGATGGTCAATCCGACTTCCGACGACCGGCTGGCGCGCGCGATGGCCGGTTACGAAGTGCTTCGCGTCAACGCGCAAACGGAAGAGATCACGTGGCCGCAGGCCGGGATGGCGAAGGACACGGGGGTGATCACGGTTTCAGGGCAACCTTGATGCAGTCGTCCTGCTTCTCTCGAAGTGTCTTGTACAAGTCGGCCGCCTCCGCAGCTGGCGCGCGATGCGTTACTGATTGCCTTAACAATGGGAATGAGAGTGTCGGAGATACGTACCCCGCTTGTAAGCGCCTCTCCCGGATTCCGCAACCAGAAATCCGATACCGAACTCCAGTGGTTTCGTCGATCGCGCAGAACGTCTACTTGCCCTCTTTGCTCTCGTGGTATTCCATCTCCGTATTGAGGTCCCAGAGATTGGATTTATCGGAGCGGCCTTCGATGATGTTGTCAACTGCGGTCATGGCGGTCAGCATGGAGTGGTCCTGGTTGTTGTACTTATGCATGCCATTGCGGCCCACGAGGAACAGGTTCTCGAAGCGATTCACGTAATCGCGGACTTCATCAAAGCGGTTATAAGTACCGAAATACGCGGGGTAGGTTTTCGGCACGCGGACGACGCAGCCATCGAGAACGTCGGCCGCGTCGACAATGCCGATCTTGACCATCTCATTCTTCGCGAGCTCGATCATCTTCTCGTCTGCCAGGCTCCAGATGGGATCCGTCGCATAGCAGAAATATTCGAGCCCAATCCAGACCTTATTTGGATCTGCCACGAGATGCGGACTCCAGTTGTTGAAGATCTGCATCCGGCCTACCAGAACGTCGGGCTCCTGGATATAAATCCAGTTGTCAGAGAGCAGACGGGCACCGGCCTCAGTTTGCTCGTCGATCTTTAATTTGTCGAGCAGCAATCCTACAGTGATGAAGTCGCGATACATCAAACCGTCGCTGACTTCACGGACGTTCGCGGGCACTTCCACGTCTAGCGCGCGAATCAGTTCCTGAATGGGCATCGTGGAGAAGAAATAGTCTGCTTCGATCGTTTCGCGTTGCCCCGTGATGGCGTCTTCCACTTCCGCCGCCACGATCTTCGAACCGTTCGCCCGGAGGCCAATGACGTTGCGGTTGGTTCGAACCTCGGCGCCCTTCGCTTTGACATCTTCCGCTACGTATTCCCAAAGCTGCCCAGGCCCATATTTCGGATACAGAAACTTTTCAATCAGCGAAGTCTCAGTACCTTTCTGGGCGATATCGTCATTCGAATTATTCTTTGACGCGGCGCTTTTCAGAAAATGGCGGATCGCGCCCACGATGGAGAGCCCCTTGATCCGCTGCGCGCCCCATTCCGCGCTGATCTGATCACATGGCACACCCCAAACCTTTTCCGTGTACGATTTGAAAAACGTCAGGTATAACTCGCGTCCGAAGCGGTTGATCAGGAAGTCTTCGAGACTACGTTCCGGGCGGATCTGATTCATCGAGCTGCCCAGATAGCTGAGGCCAATTTTGATGGAGCGCACCACTCCCAGCTGCTTCAGCGTTGCCGCGCTCAGCCGAATCGGGTAATCGAAAAACTGCCGCAGAAAATAAATTCGCGATTTTCGGTGGCGGACCAGCATCGTACGGTCGCCATCGCCAGCGGCTCCATTCGCCGCCACTTCGCGGCTCTGTTTGCGGTACGTGATGGTATGCGAATTCCCATTTGAGGTCTCGACCGGCATCACGGCCGCCCACCACTGCATGACGCGATCCGATTTCGAGAAGAAACGATGGCCGCCGATATCCATGCGGTTGCCCTTGTACCGCACGGTCCGCGAAATGCCGCCCATCTCGGTACTCTTTTCGAGCACGATGGGGCGGATATCCGTCCGATTGACGAGTTCAAAAGCCGCGGTAAGGCCCGCGGGTCCCGCACCGATGATCAGCGCCCGCCGCTCGCTCATTGTGCTTCGTCCTTTTTTGATTTTGCGGCAAGGGTTGCGGCGCCCAACAATTTCCAAGGCAGATCGGCTGCCTCCCTGACAGGTTCGAACGTTGCCGCGGGGAGTTGGTCCCCTGAGTTTTCCCGTAAACCGATCGCTGCAACATAGTCGTCGCGCAGATGATCCACTTTCAATTGTAAGGGGGCCCAGGAAAATCTATCTTTTTCGAGCATCCAGTTTCCGCTGCTATCGCCTTTCAAAAATCATTGCCCGTTTCAGGCATCGTCCGCGAAAAGCGCCGGACAGAACAAGATGAGACCAGTTTGGATGACAAACGATTTTGGGCTGGATTCAGTAACGCAATTCGTTCTCGTCCGCCCGTTCGGGATACTTTGTCTCTGTGTGGCCATTCTTCTCCCACTGAAGCAGGTCGCATTTCAGACACACACGGGTTTTTAAAGGGGGTTCACCTACGACGCACATACTGGAGCCGCATTGCGGGCAGATAAACATCAATTTCACCGCCGCACCTCGCGCTTTCGACAAACCTCACGATCCGTAATTCAATGCCGGATTATCCGTTGGCGCCTAAGAGCAAATGTCCCTTGTCCTCTCAATAAATCCACTCGACAGTTCAGCAACGGTCCATTTGGTTCTGTGGAAAGTTCTTCGAACGCCTCCACGTCCATAGTATGAGTTCACATGCCCATAGAAAACTCGGAAAGTCCGAAGGTTTGAACACAAAAGGGGGGATCGCTCACAATGCCTGCAAAAGTGGCCAGCGGGGATTGCCTTCCAGTGTGTCGAAGGTGGCGGTTAGAACTGGATCTGAGGATCGCCGTAAGGCATTTATGGCAACTGGCCACCGCCGCTCAGATCCGCGTTACACGGCGGGGCGCTCTGAGGGCATTTACGCTGCAATATTTGTGCTGGCAGCGATTGCTTGTACCGTGGCTCTCGTCATTCCCATCCGGGCGGCTACCTGGATTGTCGGAGCGTCACTGGACGCGACGGGAGCCGTGATGCTGATCATGGGCATCAAGCGCTTTAAACAAATTTGCCGCGCTTCAGGGACACCATCGAAGGGGATGAGGGCAATCCGACTATCCGAGAGCTGCAAAGCTTTGCCTTCAATGTCTTCCCGGGCGGAAGCCGCTCCTCATACCTCTCGAGCGGCCCCACGAGCCATTGACACTTTCTTCGCAGGCTGCGATTACACAATGGTGCAGAACTTGTCGACACTCGGCCGGGTGGCCTCCACAGCACCAGGGGCCTCTCTCCGCTGAGGACAGCCGGTGTCAACGATTTAATCGGCTCTCGCTCGCATATCGCGATCGTACGCACAATCGTCGTCTACAGACAACTCTACACAATCGTCTACAGACATCTTTAGTAATAAGGGTGAAGCTGCAGCTTCGGTTGAGATTGAGCCCTTGAACCGGGTCAGCGCCCGCTCATATTCGATTCGCGCCTGTTCACTGCCATCGGGCCGAGCCTCGTAATATCGCGTGGTCGCAGAGGCGAGCTCTGTCAAAAACTGCATCGTGCCTTTGGCAATTCTGTCTTTTTCGTTGTCCATTGTTACTCCCTGGAATCCGGAACAGAGGCTACCCCTATAGCACTTTTTGCGCCAGGTGATCGACCTCACGCGGGCCGTATGAAGGCCTTTGCCGTGCGGGCCAGCCTTTCGTACGCGCCATGCACGATTACCCTCGCCCGCAGATCCGAAGAAGTGAATGGACTTCGCTCGACGGGTTGTGGGACTTCGCACTCGATGCGGAGTGTGTGTTCCGGACGCCCGACGATCCGAAGTGGGAGGCGCGGATTCGCGTTCCGTTTTCCCCCGAAACGCCAGCCAGCGGCATCGGAAACACGGGTTTTTATCGCGCGTGCTGGTATCGGCGCACGTTCGAGCACGTTCCCCCGAACAGTGATGAACGGGTGATGCTGCATTTCGGCGCAGTCGATTACAACACTACTGTATGGATCGATGGGCATCTGGCTGGATCGCACGATGGCGGCTATACATCGTTCGCGTTTGATATCACGAATCTTCTGAACGAGGGTTCGTCGCATGTGGTAGCAGTGCGCGCGGAGGACGATCCCGCGGATCTTTCCAAACCCCGCGGTAAGCAGGACTGGCAGTTCGAACCGCATTCGATCTGGTATCCGCGGACGACGGGGATCTGGCAGAGCGTGTGGCTGGAAACAGTGGCCAGTACGTACATTGAGGCGCTTCGCTGGACGCCGAATCTGGAGCGATGGGAGATCGGGTTTGAAGTCTGGCTGAAGGGGCGGTGGCGCGGCGATCTTTATTGTTCCGTGGAATTGCGAAGCTGCGGACGCATCCTGGCGCGCGATCGTTACGGCGTGCTGGCCGGTGAGGTGCATCGGCGCATCGCGCTCTCGGATCCGGGTATCGACGATTATCGAAACGAACTTCTCTGGAGCCCGGCTACGCCGACGCTGATCGACGCTTCCGTGCGACTGGAGACCGGCGCCGGTGAAATTGTGGATGCGGTGGAAAGCTACACGGCACTCCGGCAGATTGGCGTGCAGGGCGAGAAGTTTATCCTGAATAATCGTCCCTATCAGCTCCGCATGGTGCTCGATCAGGGCTATTGGGCGGACTCGGGAATGACGGCCCCTGATGGAGACGCTTTTCGCCGCGATGTGGAGCTTGCGAAAGCGATGGGCTTCAATGGGGTGCGAAAACATCAGAAGATCGAAGACCCGCGTTATCTCTATTGGGCGGACCGCCTGGGACTGCTCGTGTGGGAGGAGATGCCAAGCGCTTATCGCTTCACGCGCTCTTCGATCCATCGGCTAACGAGGGAATGGACCGAGGTGATTCTGCGTGACGTGAACCATCCCTGCATTGTGGCCTGGGTACCCTTCAACGAATCCTGGGGCGTGCCCGATCTGCCGAGCACGCAGGCGCAGCGCCACTACGTGCAGGCGCTCTATCACCTGACGAAGACGCTCGATCCGACGCGGCCTGTGATCGGGAACGATGGCTGGGAAAGCGTCGCGACCGACATCATCGGGATTCACGATTATGATCACGATCCGGCGCGTATCCGCGCCCGATACAGCCCCGGCGACCACCGCCGGCTGTTCAAACGCGAACAACCCGCGGGACGCCTGCTTTCGCTGGCGGAGCAGGCGACGGAACAGCCGATCATGATTACGGAATTCGGGGGGATCGCATATTCGCGCGATGTTCTTCACACGTGGGGATACTCGCGCGCGGAAAATGCGGAGGACCTCGCGAACCGGTACTTCCACCTGCTGACGGCGATTCGCTCCGTGCCATATCTTGCCGGGTTCTGCTACACCCAATTCACGGACACCTACCAGGAGACCAATGGATTGCTCTATGCGGATCGGACGCCGAAATTCCCGCTGGATTCCATAGCGCTCGCGACTCGGGGGCCGAGGTCGCCGCATGACCAGCAACTGGAATGGGAATGGAGGGAGCGTCTGATGAAGCGGCAGCAATCGCAATACGCGATGCCGGCGGACGACCACCATACGTCGCATGATCCCCGATAGCGCGGTTTTCCGGTCATTCTGGATGGGGGGCTTTGAATGCTCCTCACACATCAACAGCAAACGGCGGCGGCTCGATATGACCGCCGCCGTGCAACATGATCGCTTCTGCCGGGCCGATTACCGCCGGCTGAAAGAAGTGGGGATGCTGACGGCGCGCGACGGTTTGCGGTGGCACCTGATTGATCGCGTCGGTAAATACGACTGGTCAAGCTGGATCCCTATGCTGAATGCAGCGCGCGATGAGGGAATCCAGGTGATCTGGGATCTTTTTCACTATGGGTGGCCCGATGGGCTCGATATCTTTTCTCCGGAATTTGTAGACCGTTTCGGGCGCTACTGCCGGGAGGCGGCTCGCATTCACCGGGAGCACACCGACGATATTCCCTTCTATTCGCCGGTGAATGAGATTTCCTTTTTTGCATGGGCCGCCGCGCGGCGTCTGTTCTTTCCTTACGCGCGCCATCGCGACGGCGAATTGAAGGCCCAGATGGTGAGGGCTGCCATCGCGGGGATTCAAAATGTCCGGCTGGTGGATGCCCGGGCGCGTTTTGTGATGCCGGAACCGCTGATCCACACGGTGCCTCCGATCGACGAGCCGCTGAATATCAAGCCGGCTCTCATACAGAGGGAGAGCCAGTTCGAAGCGTGGGATATGATTGCGGGCCGCTCAGCGCCTGAGTTGGGCGGGGCAGAGACTTACCTTGATATCGTTGGCGTCAACTTTTATGCGGCCAATGAATGGGAAATGCCGGGAGGCCAGAAGCTGCACTGGGATGCGGGCTCGACCGATCCACGATGGAGGCCGCTTCATTTATTGCTGGCGGAAGTTCAGCAGCGATACGAGCGTCCGCTGTTTATCGCCGAAACCAGCCACTATGGCATCGGCCGAGCCCCGTGGCTCTACGAGGTTTCGACGCAAGTATTTCGTGCTTTCGAGTGCGGCACGCATATAGAAGGCGCTTGCCTCTATCCCATACTTGATCGCTATGACTGGGAGAACAGCAGGCACTGGCATAACTGCGGGTTGTGGGATCTGAAGAACCATCGCGGCCAATACGAGCGCATTCTGAACCAGGAATATGCACAGGCTCTGCGTGACGCGCAGACGGCTCCGGGGTTTCCTGAACCCACCGGGGTTTTGCTCCACACGGAATCGCGCACCGAGTGAACGCCTCAGTACCCTGGCGCGAATCCTGCAAAGATACAGCGCGACTGCGCTTCGGCGACGAAGGGCAGCAGCACGAGGAACCAGAAAAACCTATGCCCGAGAATCCAACGATTCTTGTCTTGTCTCACCTGCGGTGGGATTTTGTCTATCAGCGGCCGCAGCATTTGATGGCGGGGCTCGCAGCGACGCACCCGATCCTCTACATTGAGGAACCGGTACTCAGCGAATCCGGCAAACCGGCGTGGAGATTTCAGGAGGCGCTTCCCAACATCACAGTCTGCCGCCCTCACACGCCCTGCGCACAGCGCGGATTTCATCCGGAGCAGACACCGTGGCTGAAGCAATTGCTGTACGATCTGGTGCAGGAACGGGGGCTGGACGAATACGTTCTCTGGTTTTATACGCCGTTGGCGGTTCCCGCCGCTGCTGAACTGCGGCCTGCGCTCACGATTTACGACTGCATGGATGAGCTCTCGGCATTTCTGGGCGCACCTCCGGAGATGTTGGAACGCGAGAAGGAACTGCTTGGCAAAGCGGATCTGGTGTTCACGGGCGGCCCGAGTCTCTATCGGTCCAAGAAGGATCGTCATCCGGAAGTTCGCTGCTTCCCGAGCAGCGTAGACGCTAAGCATTTCGCCGCGGCCGCCGGAGATCTGAAGGAACCAGAGGACCAGGCAGCGCTGCCGCATCCACGCCTCGGATACTACGGCGTGATCGACGAACGCCTGGATCCAGACCTTCTGGGAGCGATCGCGGATTCGCATCCGGAGTGGCAGATCGTGATGGTGGGGCCGATGGTGAAGATCGATCGCACTTCGCTGCCTGAGCGTCCGAATATCCATTATTTCGGTATGAGGACGTATCAGGAGCTGCCGGCGTATCTCTCAGGGTGGGATGTGTGCCTGATGCCGTTTGCGCAGAATCGTTCGACGGAATTCATCAGTCCGACGAAGACGCTGGAATACATGGCAGCGGGAAAGATGATTGTGAGCACGCCGATCCGGGATGTGGTGGAACCGTATGGCGATCTCGTATTCGCGGGGGCGACACCTGAGGAATTCATCGCTGCCTGCGAGAAGGCGCTGAGTGTGACGCCTGACGAACGGCAACGGCTCCAGGAGCGCATGCGCGAGACGTTAAGCGGCACGTCGTGGAATTTCACGGTTACCGCTATGCGCGAAGAAATCGAGCGCGGGTTGGAGAGAAATCGACGAACCGACGCGCCACCCAAACACGCTGCGAACGTCGTGATCGGCGCGGGGCCCACAGGGCTCAGCGCGGCGTGGCATCTCGGCGCCGATTCCTTGCTTCTGGAGCAGAACAGCTGCGTAGGCGGCTGGTGCCGGTCGGTCGAAGTCGACGGCTTCACGTTCGACTACGCCGGGCACATTATGTTCTCGGGCGATCCTTATGTGCATCAGCTTTATCGAATGCTGCTCGGGGATAACGTCCACTGGCAGGATCGTGAAGCGTGGATTTACAGCAAGAAGGTCTATACGCGATATCCGTTCCAGGCATCGCTTTATGGACTGCCACCGGAGGTCATCTCGGAATGCATTGTCGGCGCGATCGAGGCGAGGTACGGCTCGATCAGGGCTACGAAAGACGGGGCGAAGACGAACGGGCACGCGAACGGGAAGACGAATGGCCATACGAACGGTCACACGGCGGCATGCTCGCTGAAAGACTGTTGCGCGGACGGCATCCTCGAAGCGTCGGCCCCACTCGCCGATAGAGCTCCCGCACGCGATGCCGCGGCCGAGCCGAGGAACTTTGAGGAATTCATTTACAAAGTCTGGGGCGCGGGCATCGGCAAGCACTTCGCCATTCCCTACAACCGGAAACTGTGGGCAGTGCCGCTGAACGAAATGGAAACGTCGTGGCTCGGCGGGCGTGTTCCTCTTCCGGACCTGAAGGAAATGATCGAAGGCGCGATATCGCCCACTCCGAAGCCCATGGGTCCGAATGCGCGTTTCGGTTATCCGCTGCGCGGTGGATTCCAGAGTTTGATGGAGGCGTGGGTACCGCATCTCAAGGGCGAATTGCGATTGAACTCGAAGGTGGCGGCGATTTCTCCTTCGCGACACATGATGACACTCGCTGATGGCTCGCGCATTCGCTATGAGCATCTCATCAGCACGATGCCGCTGCCGGTATTGATCCGGCAGATGGGGGATGAGGCGCCGGAGAACATCCGGGTGGCCGCGGAGCAACTGCGGCACGTCTCGGTTCGGTGCGTCCATCTGGGGATCGGCCGCGAGAACGTGACCGAGAAGCACTGGATTTACTATCCGGAGGACACGGTGTTCCACCGCATCTTCGTACAGGGGAACGCGAGTCCGTTCTGCAATCCGGCGGGCGGTTTCGGTCTCACCTGCGAAATCACGTACGCGCCTGGGAAACCTCTGCCCTGCGATGGCGACGAACTGGTGAAGCTGTGCATCGAAGACTGCCGGCGGGTCGGTATCATTTCGAATGACGATCCGATCCTGGCGACGGCGCAGTGTGATCTTCCCTATGCGTACGTGGTGTACGATCACCAGCGCGCGGCGGCTGTGAAGGAAGCGCGCACGTGGCTGGAGCAGCACGACATCATTCTGGCGGGGCGATACAGCGAGTGGGAATACTACAATTCCGACCACGCGTTCCTCGCGGGAAAAAGAGCGGCCGATCAGGTGAAGAAATTGACCGAGGCCCGGCTTCCAGCCCAGGCTCCGGAACTTACGATTCCCGCGAGTCTTGCTCTGAGACAGTGATTTCCTCAGCCCCCTGAGCCGCGCCGGTCACATAGATGGCCGGCTCAATCCGGGTGGCGGCGAAATAGCGGGAGCAGACATGCCGCCGAAAGTTTTCCACTTCGCTCTCACGAACGATGTTAACCGTGCAACCGCCGAAGCCGCCGCCCGTCATGCGAGCGCCATAAACGCCTGGCAGTGAAGCGGCGATGCTGACGAGCGTATCCAGCTCCGGGCAGCTGACTTCATAATCGTTGCGAAGACTCTGGTGCGATTCATACATCAGCCGTCCAAAGCGGGACAATTCGCCGCGGTCCAGAGCGCGTGAGGCCTGAAGCACGCGCGCATTTTCGTGCACCACATGGCGGCAGCGGCGGTAGACTACCGGCCGCAGAAACCGCGCATTCGCTTCGAGCTTTTCCGGAGGAACATCCCGAAGCGCACGAACCCCGGGAATATGGCGGGAAAGCTCTTCAACACCCTCGTGACATTCGCGCCGGCGCTGATTGTAGTCGCTGCCGGGGAGGGAGTGGCGTTTCATCGTGTCACAAATGACAATGGCAATGCCTTCAGGCAGTGGCTTGCGCTCAAACCGGAGCGAACGGCAATCCAGCAACAGGGCGCTACCCGCGCCGGCATGGCCGCAGACGAACTGATCCATAATGCCGACCTGAACACCGACGAAGTCACGCTCGGCCCTCTGGCAGAGGAGCGCGATGTGGGTGCGATCGAGTTGAACGTTTGACAACGACAGCAGGGCGATCGCAACGACGGTTTCGAGCGCCGCGGACGAACTCAAGCCGGCGCCGATCGGAACCTCGCCGCGAATGATCAGATCGGCGCCGCGCAGACGAATTCCTTCTCGCAGGGCGGCATAAAGCACGCCGGCCACGTAATCACTCCAGTGCCCTGTGCGCACGTAAGGCGGAACTCGAACGCTGAAATCCCGGGTATCCGGGAAGTGATCGGAACGAACAGTTAGCATGTCGTCGTCTCGAGGGCGCGCCGCAGCCCAAGTGGAAAAGCGAATCGCGGCGGGAAGCACGAAACCTTCGTTGTAATCGGTATGTTCCCCGATCAGATTGACGCGGCCGGGCGCGCGAAACAGACGCGTTCCCCCACCAGGCTGGAACTTTGCTTCGCGCACGAAGTCTGATAAACCACGGGATTGTTCGAGGTCTTCGATTTCTTGTGCGGCCGCGACTGCGGAGATAACGGCCGTGCCAGGACAGTAGTCACTCATGTCAAATTACTCCATGCTCGAATGGCGCGAACGTCCCCATGCAAGATTCAATCCGTTGAGTGAAGGCTGGGTGCTGATCTCACCGCAACGCACGCGGCGGCCATGCAAGTCCAGACTGAACGCGTAACGGAACCTGTGCATACTACGTATGACCCCGCGTGCTACCTGCGTCCAGGCAATTCACGGGCCGGGGCACAAGGCAATCGAGAACATGTCCGTAGATATGGACAGGTCTCACAGGACCACACCATCTGGTTCTATGCACAGGTGCTTCCGATTACGACAATAGAATTCATCATCGCGTCACGTGAAGGCGGATATCACTCCTGCCGGTACCCAAATGGTAGATGGTACCGGCGCGAACGACCTTCTTGTGAAGACGAAGGATTCACTTCTATTGGTTCATTTGAGGCATGCTTTGCAAACGAGATAAGCCGTTGACCTGCGTTAGGGCTAGTACGGCGCGTCGATAGGGACGGCGTCTGCTCCTGCAGTTTCGTGGTCCACGACAAATCGAAACCGGCACGGCGTGGAGTGGAGGACTGCCGGTTTCAATCGACGCTACGAAATCACGGTCGCATCGAATGTGGACATTTTGATTTTCGTTGCGAAAGCCGGGTAGGCCGCTACATCTATTCCGCAGGTTTTCGGATTGGCCCGATCCACGAAACTGACGTTCAACTGAAGCGTTGCCGCGACGCTGTCACGATGAATCGCCAGATAGCTCCCTTCTGCCGGTATATCGGCGGCGCCAGCTGCCGAATAGAAGAATTTGAGGTCGTCCACAAGGGCCGGCGTTACAGCCAGGATCGTTCGGAGAGTCCACACATCGTCAATCGTCTGAGCACCGCAGGTGAGGTGCACGCGGAAAGCAACCGACTTGCCGATTCGCGTCGCAGTGCCGGTGAACTGTGCCGCGGGCCCGTCGCTCAACGTTCCATACCGAACAGACAGCACATTCCCGACCGTGAACGGATTCGCCATTCCGGGAAGTTCCGCGAGCGCGAGCGCGTTCGAAATCGGGTTGCCGGATGGCCGTGCCACACCATTCACCGAAAGGAACGTGCCAAACAAAGTGAAATTTTGCAGATTCTTAAGCGACGCAAGCGGAGTCAGGTCGGCAATGCTGTTGCCCGATATGTCGAGCGTCTCCAGAGATGTGCAGTTCCCGAGTGGAGCAAGATCCGCGATTTTGTTATCGACCAGCAACAGTTCCCGCAAGGCAGTCAGCGAGCTCAGTTCGCTGATGGAAGCAATAGAGTTGTGCGAGAGGTCCAGCGATGTAAGCGCTGTGAACTGATCGAGGCCTTTCGTATTCAGGATTGCATTCTGCGCGAACTTCAGAGTCTGAATCGTTTTCGGGAGCATCAGGGGCAGCGCTGACAGCGAGTCCAGGGGCTGTCTTGTTCCAGGGAACACTCCTCCGTGATTCCAGTCATACTCCCGGAAATTCGCAATCGATCGTGAGAGCGCATCTCCCTGCAGGTGCGCGGTCTTGAGCGGATCGCCGCCCGGATCCCGGATGGCTGAGAAGTTGTTGAGTTCCGACTGAGCCAGTGTTCCGATATCGAGCGCGAGATCGTGATCCGCTTTGCGCGTTTCGGGTTTATCTTTGTTCACCCAGAAATCCGTGAAGCTGCTCTCCAGACCAACATCTCTCTTGCGAAGAACAAGCGTCGGCTCGGAGAGTGGAGGCGAAAGCTTCGAAGGATCGAAAAGAGTCGGAGGAATGTCCCCCTTGGCGACGCCGAGTGCATGCAGAATGACCGCGTTCGTGAGTTGCGTGTAGGTGGCAGACATTGCGCGCAGCGTATCGGCTGTCGGAGGCTCGGAGAAATATTGCGGATTCTGGGCGGCAAAATCGCAGTCGTTCCTCGCCTGCATGTACCGAAGCTTTTTTGCATCAGCATCAGACAGCGCAAGCAGAAAGTCTTCCTGTTGCTCTTTCGTCGGGGTGGGCAGCGGGACGGTATCGTAGGTCGCGACCTCGATGAAATAGGGAAAGGCGTGATTGACGACCGCATCGGGAAAGCTGTGCAGCCGCTGTTTGATTTCGTCCACATCCAGAGTCGTGCCGATCTCGTTTTCGCCCGCACCGCCTTTCTGGTAGAACCGGGCGGTGAACTCCGACTTCGTATTTTCGTTCTGGTTGGCTTTTTCGAAGTCGCCTTTAAACTGGCCAGACGCCAGACCGGACTGCACATCAGCCTGAAGAGTGACGGCAAGGTTGGATTGCATTTTCGAATCGACGGAGGTAATGCGCATAACGCAATAAAACTCTCCGCCCGTATACTGGGCGCGAACAAATGAATCGCCGAATGCCTTCGAGAATCCATTCGGGTCCGTGTTCAAAAGATTCTGAAACTCCGGTTTGAGCCTGAAATCCTTGCCCCGGTTGACTGTATTCGAAATGACCAGTCGCGCGACGACGAAGGTGGACGAACTGTTGTAGTCCGTGGAGTTCGCATAGTCGACCTTTACGCTCGCCGACGAGAGGGCGTATCTCCCTTCCAGCTCTGAAGACATGTGAAGCTTGCTCATCAGGTCTTCGTGCGACATGATGATGGTCACATCGGATTCCGCTTCCTGCGAGGCCGTACCGGTTGGAGGCGTAAAGTCGAGACAGGTTCCAATCGCAAGCCCGGTGTCGCTGTTGAAACCCATCCCAATCTCTTCGCTGTTGTAATTCAGTTTCCTGATTTGCGCAATATTTCTGGCGTTCGACATGTGCGGAACTCCTCTGAGACAAGAGTACTAACGGCCCGCGGCGCGACCGACAGCGTGCAATCGAGATCGCCAAATGAGCGTAGACAGGCCACTGCCGGAGAGAAGTGTTTTCCGAGCTCGGAAGAGCGATGATCTGCCGGCGCCCTGGGTCAAGCGTGTTCAAAAGGCGCCGGGTGCGCAGCGCCATACGGATCTATCGCACGCTGGCGACGTGCATGCGAGTCGAAGTACGCCGATAACCGGCAAAGAAAGAGGTATGCAATGAACGCAGTTTATGAAGACCAGCCGAAGACTCAGGCGACCTCGGCGCAGCGGGAAGGTCCAATTGCCCGCACCATCGAACAACAAACCGCGAAGCTCCCGTCCGATCTGTTTTTGTGGGCTGCCCTGGGTTCCATCGGAGGGTCCCTGATCATGATGATGACGGGCAACGAGAAAAAGGCCAACTTCATCGGAGCCTGGACGCCCACGTTTCTGATCCTCGGTCTGTACAACAAGATGGTGAAGCTGCACGGCTCGGATTCCGCCGCCGCATAGTCGACGAAACAAAAGGAGACATCGTGGATCTCGAACAGATGAAACAGAAATATTCTGCCGCCCTCACAACCGTTCAGCAGCAGGTGAGTTTAAGCCACGTCCACATTCAGGATAATAAGCTTTTCATCCAGGGCGTGGCTCCTTCGGAACAGGCGAAGAACAAGGTGTGGGATGCGATTAAAGCCGTCAATCCGAACTGGCAATCGGAACTGACCGCCGATATCACCGTGGACCCGAACGCCCAGCCTGCCGCGCAAACGTCCGCTTCAGGCGCCCAAAGCAACGTACGCACCTATACTGTCCAGGCGGGCGATACTCTCTCGAAGATCAGCAAAGAGTTCTACGGCAATGCCAATGACTACACGAAGATCTTTGAGGCGAACCGCGGCACACTAACCGACCCGAACAGAATCAGTCCGGGGCAGCAACTCACCATACCCGCATAGGAGACGCGAATGGATCTCGGCAATCTCGGGGCAATACTCGGCCAATACGTCAATGCTTCCCCGGAAGCGCCGCCGCCCGGCGTGGAAGAGCATTACCAGCAGGTTGCCGGGAACTCGTCGCCCCCGCAACTCGCCGCCGGATTGGCGGACGCTTTTCGCTCACAGGCCACACCGCCGTTCAGCGAAATGATGCGTACGCTGTTCAGCAACTCGAATGGTGAGCAGCGGGCGGGAATTCTCAACCAACTCCTCCCGGCTGTCGGGCCGGCACTGCTGGCATCAGGCGGGTTGAGCATCGCCGGCCTGCTTCATGGGGGCAAGCCGGCCGTCACCGCAGAGGAAGCCAACCTCGTCCCACCGGAGGAGGTCCAGCACCTTGCGGAACACGCGCAAAAGCAAAACCCCTCCATCGTCGATCAGGCCAGCGAATTTTATTCCCATCACCCAACACTCGTGAAGTGTTGGGCGCCGGATCGCTGGCCCTGATCCTTTCACACCTGTCCAGTAGGTAGATCCAGTGCGGTTGTGCATGCTGCCACCGATGTTGCCGACGAACACACTGAAGGAGGGCGAGCCGGGGCTATGCGATCGCGGGCCAGGACCTCTGGCTCTGCCGCGCGGGCGGCGCCGAACCAACATGGGATTTTAGAGCACGCTGGTGGATTTTTTGCTGCGGGTATTACGTGGAAGCACTGCACTGCTCTGAGTGCCAACGCCTGACGGATGACTGCAAGCGCTTAAAAGAGCTGCTGACAGCCGCCGAGTTTACGCTTGACGATGTGCGAATGACCGGATCGGTGTTTGAATATAACGCCGCGCGATCAGTCGCCAATGATGCCGGGATTGAGTGGCGACGAGCTCAGGCCGAATTGGAAGCGCATCTGAGGTCGCATCTCGACTCCACTATTTCGTAGGTGAATCCTCCTTCGGAGCTTTCCCTGGCTGCGCCTTCATGGCAGATCAAATATCGTTCTGGAGCCATTGCGCTGGAGTTTGCAGCACACCGATCAGGCTCTACCCGAAGGAAGGATTACCTGTCAGAGTTGATAGCCCTACGATTGATCCACCAGGCTTTGCTCCTTCATCACGTGGTTGCGTTGGTGTTCCTGAAGGTCACGCCTGGCCAGCGTCAGGGTATCCCACATTTCATCTGCCAGCATTCTGGTTGCGCGATACTTATCGAGACTCAAGCCCCTGCCGAAATCATAGAGTGTTTTGATGGTCGCATCATAGGACGCTCGCAGCCGATTCTCTCGGGCCATCAGATTGACGCATGTTTCACAACTCGCTAAGTGCAACATAACGCTCCGCCTC
>DASYCD010000086.1:0-6765 GCA_036500405.1 Bryobacteraceae bacterium | reverse complement strand
GTAGCCGACGATCAGGAGGCGGCAGCCCGCTTCCTTCATGGCCTTCAGGGTGTCGAAGTCAGTGGTGACGCGCGACGTGCAGGACCAGGTGAAGTTCAGCGGCTTCAGCTTCGCGCAGAGCTCGATGGTGCGTTCCTTGCGGTAGTTGAAGGTGTCGTCATCAAAGAAAATTTCCTTGATGTGGGGGAATTCCTTGATGACGTAGGCGACTTCCGCCGCGATGTCATCGCTCGAGCGCAGGCGCCAGCGGTGGCCGGAATGGGTCTGGGGCCAGAGGCAGAACGTACACATCGCCGGGCAGCCGCGCGAGGTGTAGAACGAGAGATACGGGTTCAACAGGAACGGAACGTTGTAGCGCGTGGTGTCGAGATCGCGCTTGTAGACTTTGGTGACCCAGGGGAGCTCGTCGAGATTTTCGATGGCGGTCGATTCCGGGTTGTTGACGATCTGGCCATCCTTGCGGAAGCTGGCGCCGGGGATTTCTTCGAGCGGCGTGCCGTTGGCGTAATCGCGGATCTGGTAATCGAATTCGCGGCGGATGATAAAGTCGATGGCGGTGCTGGCGTTGAGGGCCTTTTCGGGCTCCACGGTGACGGGTGGGCCAACGAAGCAGACTTTCATGTTGGGGTTCTGCTTCTTCATCATTTCCGAGATTTTGACATCGACGTCAAAGCCCGGGGTGGAGGTGAACAGGACCAGGAGCTCGAAATCGGGCGCCATGGCGACCGTCTGCTCGATGGTGATGCCGTGCGGGGGCGCGTCAACGACTTTGCTGTCCGGGAGCATCCCGGCGGGATAGCACAGCCAGACGGGGTACCAATAGGACTCGATTTCCCGAGACGCCGGCCATCGGGAACTTGCGCCGCCATCGAAACCCTCGAAGGAGGGGGGATTCAGGAAAAGGGTACGCATGCTTGGAAGTTACTATTATAATTCAGCGCGACGGGCGGGAGACCGTACCGGCGCTGAGCGCCTCCTATAATGGCGTATATGTTTTTCCGCCACCAGCGTCCGCAAGTTCTCAGCTTTGATGACCACCTGTCGAAAGCTCGGGCGGCGGGTTTTAACGTACAGTCCGGAAACGGCGGGACGCGCATCGAGCGCGCCGGCGTGGCCTGCGTCGTGCGTGAGGGCGAAGGCGGTTTGCCGAAGATTGTGGAGCGCCCCGGCATCGTCATGGGCAACGAAATCGGCGGGCTGACCGACGGCGGATTTCAGAAGTTTTTCCGCACGCCTCATGGGAAGACCAAGCCGGCGCTGGCCGAAGAGCTGGTCGCTGTTCAGAACTTTTCGGAAGATCTGCGCGAGGCGCTCGGGTTGACGAGCCTCTATAACGAGGCGCTCGGAACGGTTTCGAATCAATATGTGTATGACCGGGTGAAGGGACGCGACAAAGCTTCCGCGCCGAAACCCTGGGAAACTACTGCTTAGGCGCGGCTTTCTTTTTGGGGGCGGCCGGACTCGCAGCCGCTTTGCCTTCGGGCTTGCGCACTTCCTGGAAATATTCCTGCACGTAAGCCTGCACTGACAGCGGAATCTGATCGCGGCTCACTTCGCCTGCGCCTTCGCCGTGCGTCGCGTTCTGCTCTTTGTACGCGGTCTGGACGTGCTGGTTGCCGGACTGCACTTCAATCATCGATTCGCCCGTCACCTGGTCAGACCGCTTGCCGATCAGCTCGGCAATCTTCCCCATCGCCTTCGTTTGCTCGGCCAGCCGGATCGCTTTCTCGCCATCCTGCGAACCGGCGGCGGAGGGGCCTTCCTGCTTCTCCGGGCTGTTGCCGCTGGTTTGTCCGGGCGAATTGCTTTTCTGAGTGGCGCCGTTGGCTTCGCCCTGGGCCTGGCCCTGATTCTGTTCGTCGCCCTGCTGGCCGGCCTCCTGGTTGGCCTCAGCCTGCTGGGAGGCCGATTTCTGCTGCTTTCCGCCGCCGTTGTTCTTTTTCTCGCCCTGCGAGGGAGCGTTGATCATGTTGTCCATGGCTTCTTTCAGCTTGGACAACAATGACTTCTCGGATTTTTCGCCCTTCTGACCGCTCTGGCCGCTTTGCGGGTTCGCATTCTCACTCGATTCCTTCTGGCCGCTACGGTCGCCTGCCTGTCCGGTCCCGCTGTTTTTCGAATTGTCCTTAGGCTGATCGATCGGATCGCCCTTGTTCATGTTGGGATCGAACTTTGCAGCGTCGGTTTGGCCGGGGGTGGTTTCGGGGCCGCGGAGGGCATCGGCGAGCGCCTGGTCGAGCTTCTGGTCGGGATTGGGTGTGAGGTTGGCGCCGAGCCCGAGCTTATCGAGCAGCGACCGGGCTTCTTCGAGTTCCGCCTGCTTTTCGGTCTGGCGGTGAGGCTTCGCGGCCGCCGGAGTCCTGGCAGCCTGGTCTTCGAAAATGACTTCCGTGATGGGGGCGCGGAGATCCAGGTTGTGGCCGTAGAAGTAACGGACGGTGACGAGGCCGGTGGAAAGGAGCAGCAGGGCGATGAGACCGTACAGCGCTTTGGGGAAACGGAAAGGCACGGCAATCGAGACATCGACGTTGCCTGCCATCGATTCCGCCTGGCCTCGCTGGGCGGCGAGCAGGGCTTCGGTTCGCGCGTCAGGCGCGCCGTGGGCGGAGAAATAGTGGGCGGTGGAAAGTGCGTCGTGCAGGCCGGATTTTTCGTCCAGCCAGACGGCGGCGGAGTATTCCGAAGGCACGCGCTTGCGCAGGCGGGTCACCGCCCAGACGGCGACCACGGCAGCAAACAGCGCCACCACCCACCATTCGATGTAGCGGGTCCCAAGCGTCAGCAGCAGCGCGACGCCGGCGATTGCGAGCGCGGCAGAGAGGGCGAATTGTTTGAGAGCTTCGTTCCAGAGCAGGCGCCGGCGGGCTCTCCGGATCAGTTGGCGGAGCATTTTTCGCGATCCGTAATATACTTTAGCAATGACGGGCCGGAAGGTTGTTCGTTCCGCCTCACTTTTCACGCTTTTTTACTGCGTCGGGCTTTTGGCCGCGCCTTTTAGCGGGTCTTCCGGCTGGTATCGCGCCCGTCTGGGGCCGTTTGAGGCGATCACGGATAACGGCCGCGAATCCGCCCTGCAGGCTCTTAGCCAGTTCGAACAATTCCGGTACGCCCTCGGCTCCGCGATGGGGCAATCGGATCTCCGGCTGAATCCCCCGCTGCGCATTCTGGTGTTTCATGACGCGAAGGATATGGCCGCGGCCGGATGCGAAGCAGGCATCCACATGGGCCGGGATCATCTCATGGCGTGTTCGGTGGCGAGCGGTCAACTGCCCGCCTCCATGGTGAAAGAACTGACGGAGCGGTTGCTGCGGGGGAATTTCAGCGGGATTCCACCGGCTACGGAAAAGGCGCTCGAGACGTTTTTCAGCACTGTGGAGTCGAACGCGGTGCACGTCCAATGGGGCGCGCCGCCGCCTGTCGCGGAACGCACGCGCGATTGGGCTTTGGTGCATCGTCTGATCACGCAGCCCGATATGTCGGGCCGCGCCCACATTTATCTGCACAACGTCGCATCAGGGATGGATTCGAACGGGGCGATTCGGAGTCTGGGGGAAGATCCGGCTAAGTTCAATGCCGAGATCGACCGGTATTTCGCGGCTGGAAGGTTTGAAGCGGTGCAGGCGCCGTATCGTCCGCTGAGTCCGGACCGCGACTTCATCACGGGAGTGATGACTGCCGATGAGGGCGAACTGGCGCGCGCGGATCTGCTGGGTCCAGGCGCCGAAGCGGCCTATACGGGGCTGTTGCGGGCCGGCAAGCATGTGGCGGAAGCGAACGAGGGGCTCGGGTTTCTGGCTCTGAACAAGGGTGACGAAGCGAACGCCACGCGATATTTTGGCGAGGCGTACAAAGATGGATCGCGCAACGTAGTGGCGCTCACGACTTACGCGCACTCGGAGAAGCACTACGATGTTGCGATCGAAGCGCTGAAGAAGGCGCTCGAAATCGATCCGAAGTATGCGCCCGCGCACTGGGAACTGGGCGATAAGTATGACGACCCTACGCCGCGCCTGGCGGAATGGAAGATTGCGCTCACGCTCGAACCGCATCGCGACGACTGGTGGGTTCATTACGCGAAGCTGAACGAAGGCCAGAAGCACTGGGCGGAGGCGGGGCGCGCGTGGATGGCGGCGTCAACCGCGGCTACGGATCCGAAAAAGCGCGAAGAGTATCTGCAGGCGCGGTTAAAAATCGAGCAGCAACGGCTGGATGACGAAGCGGCCGAGCGCGCGAAGGATGCGGCGGAGAAAGCGGCCGAAATCAACAAGCTGAAGGCGCAGGCCCGGCAGGAGATCGCCACGGCGGAAGCGCGCGCCAATGCGCAGAACACGAAGAAAGACGACGCACCGGTGATGGATTGGTGGGGCGACGGCAATCTGCCGGTCCTGAACGGCAGCCTGATGCGCGTGGATTGCGGCGATGGGCAGTTGCGGCTTCAGGTCAAGGAATCCGGCGGCGCGGTGCGCACGATGCTGATTGCGGATCCGAATTCGGTGGAAGTGCGCGGCGGCGAGATGAAATTTTCCTGCGGCCCGCAGAAGCCGCGTGCGGTGGCGATTCACTACAAGCCGTCGAAGGCGGCGGGCGTGTACGGTGAAGTCGCGGGATTCGAATACAAATAGGGCGTCAGGGGCGGGGCTCGGCCGGGGGCGAGAACTTCGCTCCGAGCGCGCCGCCAGCAGCGCAGATCCCGACCATCAGGACGAACATCACAAGCATCGACATCACCAGCAGGGTGCCGACCGCCGAGGGATTCTTCGCGACTTCCGCGAGGGGCGATGGCTGCCGGGCCATCTGGGCGGCGAACTCGTCGATGATCTCGTGGCTGGAAAAAAGCATCCCCAGGGCAAAGATAATGGTCAGGCTGACGGTCGCCAGTACGCCGGTGAGGAATCCGAGGCGCGCGCCGGCGGCAACGGTGAGCCGCAGACCGGTGAGACGGCGATAGAGCCGCACTCCTCCCCAGCCGGCGAGGAGGCACCAGACCACGATCAGAAGATTGACCAGCGGTACAAACGCCGTCATCAGAATGGCGAGCGACATGAGGAACGCCACCCGCACCGCGATTGGATTTCCAAAGTTGATGGGAAGTGGCGGTGGAGGCGCCGTGGTCACCGGTATGACTGGCGGGGCTACAACGGGCGCTTCTTCCTGCGGGATCGTCAGTGCGCGCGCGGGACGGCCGCAACGGTGGCAGAACATCGCGTTCTCCACCAGAAACGTTCCGCAGGTGCATCTTTCAGGAGCTTCGGGCATGGGCTGCGCCCAGCGGGCACAACTTCAGTTTGACTCACGCCCTCCGATGGTGGCAACCCCGATGCGGGTACCGTCATGCTTCTCATGGATGGAGATGATGCGGCGGATGCCTCCCTTGCGATATTCGAGATCGGTATTGCGGTCTCTTTCTTTGATTACGATCAGGCTCGGAAGCTGCCTGCGGTAGAAAGCGAGCACGTCACGCGCGGAGTCCTGCGTGCGGTATTCCCCCGCCATCACATACAGGCTGTCGCCGTTGCCATCGGCGGAATTCCATTCGATGTTGGCGCCACCGCCGGAATCGGATACCCTCGTGGCGCCGGGGTAAATGGGGATGCCGGCGAGGGCCGGGTCCATGGTTTCGTGGGTTCGGATATCGAGGCGGCCGCCTGGCGTGTCGATGGCCAGATCGTGGACGCCACTATGGACCCGAATGCTTTTGGTGACGACAATCCCGCCGACGAGCGTCGCAAGACCGACGATCAGGCAGACGAAGATCAGCGCGGAAATAATGCCGCCGCGGCGGCTGCGTGCAGACTGCATAGCGCGCACCTCTCAGGGGATGATACGCCGGATAGGTGGCTGGAGTTCACGGAATCGCAGCCGGGCGTGATAGCTTGGGCTCTGATGGATCAGATAACCGTGGTTGTGCTGGGCGGGTCGAAAGAGCCTGTCCTGAATCGTTTGAGTGAGTTAGGGCCGGATGTGAAGATCGTTCGCGCCGAGAAGACGGAAGATCTGGGCGACGCGCTGAAAGACGCGCGCGTGCTCTTCCAGTGGGCGGGGGGCCGGGACGAACTGAAGAAAGTCCTGGCGGGCGCGCCGAAGCTCGAATGGATTCACGGAAGGTATGCCGGGCTCGACGCGATTCTGTGTCCGGAGCTGATCAACAGCCCGGCGCCGCTGACGAATGGACGTGGTTCGTTCAGCCAGTCGCTGGGCGAATACGTGATCTGCGCGGCGCTGTATTTTGCGAAGGATCTGTCGCGCATGCTGCGGTCGAAGGCGGAGCGCAAGTGGGATACGTTCGATGTGCTGGAACTCAGCGCGCAGACGATGGGAATTGTCGGGCACGGCGATATCGGGCGGGCGATTGCGCGGCGGGCGAAGGCGTTCGGGATGAAAGTGCTGGCGCTGCGGCGGAACACGGCCCCGCGCGAGGGCGATGAGGATGTCGACCAGGTGTTTTCGCATGCGGATCTGCACAAGATGCTGCCGCTGTGCGATTACGTAGTGTCGGCCGCGCCGCTGACGCCGGACACGAAACACATGCTCAGCACCGCGGAGTTTGAGGTGATGAAGCGTGAGGCGATCGTGATGAATGTGGGGCGCGGGCCGGTGATCGATGAGGCGGCGATTATTGAGGCTCTGCGGGCGAAGAAGATTCGGGGGGCGGCGCTTGATGTGTTTGAAGTGGAGCCGCTGCCGAAGGAGAGTCCGTTGTGGGATATGGACAATGTGCTGATTTCGTATCACACGGCGGATCACACGAAGGATTGGCTGGATGAT
>DASYCD010000085.1:0-5692 GCA_036500405.1 Bryobacteraceae bacterium | reverse complement strand
CACGATTTCGCGGAAGTTCGATTCGGTCAGCGTGGCTCGATGCTGGAAAGCGCTCTGCAACTCGGCGGTCGTGCGGAGCAACTGGATTTCGTTCGCGGCCAGTTTCTGTTCCCATCCGGCGCGCCAGGCGATCCAGTGCTCGCGAATATCCTGGAGCTCTCTCGCGTCGGTATTGGTCTGGGCGGCTAGTGCAAGCAAGTCCCGGTTCATCGACGTCAGCGCTTCGATGGTGGCTTCGAGCGCCGTGATGGATTCGCGATTGAAAGCGATCTGATCGCGCACGAACCACTGCAGGCTGCGAGCGATGGTTTTCTTCACCGTCTGGACGATCTTGTTGACCAGCCCACCCGCACGCGGGTTCACCGAGCCGATGGCCGCCACCTTCGCCTGCGCGGCGTCGCGGGCGTGCACCATCGGCATCAGATCGACGGACTGAACGTGGACTGGCGATAAGCTGCCCGAGCCCGCGCCGTTGCGATGCGCGCCGCGAACCCGTTCGCGCACGGCCTCGACGATCGCGTTCAGCTCCGCTATTTTTTCCGCGTCACTAGCCACGCCGCGCTGTTTTTCCTTTACCGGATTTGGTGTACGTCGCGACCATTCGCGATTCGAGTCCGCCGCGCGGCGTGAAGTCGCCCCTCACTGTGGCGCTGACCGGTTTGCAGGCCTTCACGATGTCGCGCAGAATGCAGTTGACCGCGTTCTCCTGAAAGATTCCGAGATCGCGATAGGCCAGCATGTACATCTTGAATGATTTCAGCTCGAGGCAGAGCTTATCCGGCACGTACTGGATGGTGACGATGCCGAAATCCGGAAGTCCCGTTTTCGGGCACACCGAAGTGAATTCCGGATTGGTGATTTCGATTTCGTAGCCAGGGAATTGGTTCGGCCAGGTCTCTATTTCGGGGAGCTTCGCGTCAACGCCTGCCGACGCGTGCTCGTCTGTGTATCCACGTTTCATTTCTTTTCTCCCGCGCCGGGAATGAGCTCTTTCGCCAGGAGTTCAAGGAAGAGGCCGACGTCGGTAACGACGCCGACAGCCTGGCCGGTACCGCGATCGCTCACCTTGGTGGCGACGGCGGGATTGATGTCGACGCAGACGATCTTCACCCAGCTCGGCAGCATGTTGCCGGTGGCGATGGAATGGAGCATCGAGCCCAGGCAGAGGACGAGGCCGGCATCGCGAACCTGCTCGGCGTAGGCGTCCTGTGCGGCGTTCATGTCGGTGATGGTTTCGGGCAGCGGGCCGTCATCGCGCAGGCTGCCGGCGAGCACGAACGGCACGTTGTTCTTCACGCACTCGTACATAACGCCCGATTGCAGCTTGCCGCTCTCAACCGCGCCCCGAATGCCGCCCGCATGATAGATCGCGTTGATGGCGCGCATGTGATTACGGTGGCCGTGTTCGGCCTGGCGTCCATCGGCCATGCGAATGCCGAGCGAGGTGCCGAGGAGCGAGGATTCGATATCGTGCACGCCGAGCGCGTTGCCGCTGAGAAGGCCGTCGATCCAGCCGCCGCGGATGAGCTTCGTCATGCCGGAGACGCCGCCGGTGTGGACGACCACGGGCCCCGCGACCGCGACGATTCTCCTGCCCTGTTCATGAGCCTGCCGGGCGAGCGCGGCGGTCTGGCGCACGGCGGTTTCGACCTGGCGTTCGGACGAAATTTCGTTCGACATGAACGCGAACGCCAGGCGGTCGCGCTCCTTCGATTCGGGCGTGACGCGAATACCGTGCATACCGGTCACAACCATATCCCCGGCTTTGAGATCGCGCAAACGGCGGCAATACGCCTGATTGTCTTTGACGACGATCATGGCGTCCATGCGCTGGTTCTGCACTTCCACCCAATCGCCGTTCAGCTTCACCCAGGTGTGATGGTTGCTGGTGGAGTAGAAATCTTCGGGGGCGCAGCGGTCGCGTTCCACGGGGCCGAGCGTAGCGTCGCCGCCGTTGACCGGAGAGCAGCCCATGGGTAGCAACTGGGCGAGGAGGTGCTCCATGTGGCGGCGATCCGGCGCCTCGAGACGCAGGCGGAGATAAGACGGATCGCCATTGGTGCGGCCGATGCGGAACTGCTCGACCTCGAAACGTCCGTTGGCTTCGACAACTTTGTCGAAGATTTGCTCCATGACGTGGGAGTCGATGAGGTGGCCCTCGGCTTCGACAACTTCTTCAAAAGGCATGAACTACCAGTTTAGCCGAGGGCGGAGGAAAGGTTTCAGCCAGCGTTCGCAGGCGGCGCGGGTTACGTAATTCCTCCCGTCGAGATGAAAAACAATCCTTTTCCATAAAAATGATTCACATATTATGATTTATTCGATGGCGACCCTCCCGGACACCCTTCAACTTGCTTCCATCGAACCGTCGCTCCAGCATTGGCTCCATGGCTCATTGCGGCGCCAGCCTGCAATCGTTACCTCTTCCGAGTCGCTCAGCTACGGCCAGTTGCTTTCCGCCGCCATGCGTTTCGGCCGCCACCTTCAGCCACGCATCGGTTCCGTGGAAGACCCGCGCATTGCATTGCTGCTGGATCCCACGGTGATATCGATGGCCGCATTCTGGGGAACTCTACTCGCGCCCGGAGGTCATTCGATCGGTCTGTTCAACGCCTACATGGCGCTCCCGAAGCTGAAACGCTTGTTACATCTCTTCAATCCCCACGTCATGTGCGCGCCAGCAGCCGCCACTGACCGCGTTCGGGAGATCGAAACGGCAATTCCGCTTCTGGAAGCTGAAATAGCCGAGCCGTTTTCCGATGACGGTGTGAGTTCCATCGATATCGATCCCGCGGTCTGGGACAGGAATCTGGTCCTTTTCACGTCCGGTTCGGAAGGCGCGCCGAAGGGCGTGAGGCATTCGTTGCGCACCGTGTTTCCCGCGCTGCGCAATCAGGCCGAGGCCATGGGCATGCAGAGCGGCCAGAAACAGTTGCTGAGCACTTCCCCCACTCATGTGATTGGCTTGCTCGGCGTCCTGCGATCGCCGTTTCTGCAGACGACTCTTTGCATCGGGAATGCAAAGGAATTGTCTGACACTGTGCGGCTGGTCCGGCGCGAAAGCATCGATCACGCGCACACAGTCCCTACCTGGTGGCGAGCCTTCCTCCGCGAATGGGATCGCGATCACGGCGGGCCGTTGCCCTTTCGCTCCGTACTTCTGAGTGGCGAACCGGTCTACCAAAGCGACTATTCCCGGGCCGCGAAATTGCTCTCTCCGGAATGCCGGTTCATCGCCGGACTGGGGGCCACGGAAGCTCCTACTTTTTGTTTTCAAAACTACGCCTCGCTGGGTTCTGAGGTGAGCGATCCCGTTCCCGTTGGCCAGCCCGCCGCCAGCCGGAAAATCCGTCTGGTGGATTCCTCCAACTTGACGGTAGCTGCTGGAGAAACCGGTAAGGTCGTCGTCTCGGGTGAGGATCTCTGGCTGGGTTATTGGGATCAATCGGGCGCGACGCCACGCCGGCCGCTCACCGAATTCCACACAGCGGACATTGGGCGTTTCGATGAGCAGGGCCGTCTCCACCTGCAGGGCCGGGCGGACGATCTGCTGAAAGTATCCGGCTTTCGCGTCACCCCGGTGGACCTCGAAGCCGCCCTTCGTACACACCCTGGAATCGAAGATGTCTGCTGTGTGTCGAATTGGTCCGCTCATTCTCCCCGTTTGCTGGCGGCCTACACCACCGCCGCGGGCGCCGTGCTCGACGCGGATCAACTGCGCGAGTTCCTCGCGGAACGTCTGGACCCCTGGCTGCTTCCCGAAGCTCTTATAAAGATTGACCGGATGCCTCGAACTGGTGGCGGCAAACCGGACCGGAAACAGGTACAGGCTCTGCTGCTGGACGCTCTCTCCGCCGACGCGGGCGATGAACCAGGCTGGGAAACGTACCCCCGTGTCCGCGCGATCTGGCAAGCTCTCCTGCCGGATGCCGAGGGGTTGCCCGATGAGAACTTCTACCAATTCGGCGGCGACTCCCTCCTCGCTACCGAAATGTCTTTCGCTATTGAGAAAGAGCTCGGTCTCCGCCTGCCTCTCACGCTGCTGCTGCAATATCCCAGATTGCGCGAGTTGACTGCGTTTCTGGATCGTCTGGTACACCGCGCTTCCGCGGGTGTTCCGGACAGCAACACCGCTGCGGCCGAAAGCTCCGCGGCAGCGAGTGAAAACCGCGCAGCTCTGACACCCGGCCAGCGCTCCCTCTGGTTCGATCACCAGCGCGTGGGAGGAGCCGCCCTCTACCACCTCATTGAGGATTACGAGATCCGCGGCGTACTCGATATCGATGCGTTACAGCGGGCGCTGAATACAATCACGCAACGACACGAAGCGCTCCGCCGGTCGTTTGGCGTGGCTGACGCGCAGCCGTTCCAGACGGTTGCTCAAGAGACCTCCATCCCGCTGCTTCATGTGGAGCCCTCCGAAACAGATGGCTCAATCGAGAGCGTCCGCGACTGGTTTGAAAAATTTGGCCGCGCGCCTTTCGATCTGGAAACACCGCCGCTCGCGCGGGCCGCAATTCTTTCCGTTGCGCCGGACCACCACTACTTCGCGCTGGTTTTCCACCATCTGATCATTGACGGCAATGCCTTCGCGACGCTCTACCGCGAACTGGAACTCGCATATGCGGCAGCGCTGGCGGGTCCTGCGGCGGAGTTGCCCCATAACGGCTTCGCCTTCGACTATCTGAAATATGTCCGGGACTCCGCCTTCCAGGCGAGCCAGACACGAGACCGCGCGCTTGCCTTCTGGCGCGAACATCTCAAGCCGGCGCAAGACGAAGGGAACGACGATTCGCGAAATTGGATCGGTGGCGGCGATGCCGGAGATCACCGTGGCGAGGACATATGGTTCCGTCTCCCCGCCAGCCTCACGCCCCTTCTGGACGCGACTGCCCGCGCTCTTCAGACCACGAGATTTGTTGTTTTGCTGGCCTCTTACCAGGCCATCTGGATGAGGCTCACAGGCCAGACAGAGGCCGTAGTGGGTTCCCCCTTCTCTGGCAGAATTGATTCCAGTTTGCGGGACCCTATTGGCTTCTTCGTGAATACGCTTCCGATCCGCGCGCAACTGAGTCATGACGTGCGGTTTGACGCGCTGGTCACGAAACTGAAGCAAACTGTTACCACGATTTTCGATCTCCAGTCGTATCCCGGAGCGAATCTCCCGGCCGATCTCGGCTTAGGGGCGCAGCCTCTTTTCCGGCAGCTTTTCGCTCTTCAGCCGGATCGGCGCGGGCTTCGCCTCGGCAGCGCTCGCTGTCAGCGGTTCGGCGCCGGTACAGGCACCGCCAAGGTGGATCTTGCGTTCCTCGTTTTTCCGGATGGCGACGAACTGGAAGTATTGGTCGAGTATCGCCCGTCGGCCATAACTTCCGCACAGGTCGGCACGTTGCTGAACGCCTGGCGAGTTTTGCTGGAACGGGCGCTTGAGATGCCCGCCACTCCGCTCGGGGAACTTCCGTTGCTGACCACGCCGATGCGGGATCAGTTGGTCCAGTGGAGCGGAACGGAAAGGGCGCGCCTCGGCTTCGAAGAATGTTTGCCGGATCTCGTGGCGCGCTGGGCGCGGGAAACCCCGTCGAAGATCGCCGCGCGCGATACTACCGGCCGTATGGTCACTTACGGCGAACTCTGGGATGTCTCCAGTCGTGTCGCGTGCGCTCTGCAGCAGCGCGGTATTGGTCCGGGGTCT
>DASYCD010000084.1:0-5033 GCA_036500405.1 Bryobacteraceae bacterium | reverse complement strand
GTGCTCCTGCAGGTTGTGGCCGACACCGGGGATATAGGTGGTGACTTCAACGCCGTTGGTCAGGCGGACACGCGCGACTTTCCGCAGCGCGGAATTCGGCTTCTTGGGGGTCGACGTATAAACGCGGGTGCAAACGCCGCGTTTCTGCGGGCAGCTCTGCAGGGCAGGGCTGGCGGTCTTCCATGCGGGCGCTTTCCGCCCTTTACGCACAAGTTGATTAAATGTCGGCACGTACAATCCTTCTTTAAGCGACGAAGAAGCACAACCGCACATCGGCTGGCTTACTGTTCTTCAGATCACTGCGTCTTTCCGTTAGCGGTTGTTGAACTTCTTACCGCTGAGGCTATTGGACAGGTCCTTGTCTCGACGAAGCAGGTTCGTCACTGATAGCGGGACCTCGCCCTGGCCGGATCTCCGACGCCGGAGATGGTAGCCAGAAGCTTTAACAAGCTACAGCCAAACTTTTTTAATATAACACAACGGGTTACGGGCGTGTCAATCAATCCCTGCGTTAACCCTTGGCTCAGGGGCTATTATAAGGGGAGAATGTCGACGCAGGCTGTTCCATATCTCACACCCGAGCAATATCTGGAGCTCGAACGGGCGGCTGATTTCCGCAGCGAGTACCTGGCCGGTGCCATGTATGCCATGGCAGGGGCGTCGCTCAACCATGCCAACATCGTGATAGCGATAGGCGCCGAGATCTTTCCCGGTCTGCGGGGCCGTGACTGTGCCGTCGTCGCCACGGATATGCGGCTGGCAGTTCCCCGGAACAATTTGATTACCTATCCCGACGTCTTTGTGACCTGCGGGCCAAAGCAGTTTTTCGGCAATCGTAGAGATACCTTAGCGGACGCAACGCTGATTGTCGAAGTGCTATCACCATCCACGAAGAACTACGACTATGGGGAGAAGTTTCGGTCTTACCGAGCCCTGCCGTCCTTCCGCGAGTACCTGTTGTTCTCGCAAGACGAGATTCGGGCGGAGCAGCATATCCGACAGGCCGACGGTGCGTGGCTTATGCGGGAATATACGTCACTGACAGACGAAATTGAACTAGTCTCCATCGGTTGCCGCGTGCGGTTGGACGTCGTTTACGAGCGCGTCGAATTCGAAGCCGAGTAGCGCCACAACAACGCGGGAAGCGATCGGGTCAGCCTACCCTGAGTTCCACCCAGCCGGGCAGTGTGGCGGGTTTGTTCTTTACGAATACGACGCGGCGGGTCTTCGGGAAGGGAAGGCCGGTGCGGATCGCGCGTTCGTAATACGGCAGCATGCCGAGGACTTTGCGGTGTTCGGCTTCATCCATGCCGATGGCGGCGGATTTACTGAGAAAGCCGGCGCCCCAGCCGATCGCCAGAAGGCAATAGCCGTTGTTGCGGGCGGATTCCAGCTTCGTCTGCAATTGAGCGACGGAGGCTCGGAGGGATTCGAGGCCGGTCCACTCGGCGTACCTGGCGTGCAGTTCGAGTTGCTTCTCAGCGTATTGATTTGCCGCTTCGAACAGGCTCTGGTGGGTGACCGGCTTGTTCCAGCGCAAAGCCTTGCGGATTTCTTCGCTGTTCAGGAAGGCGTTCTCGCGCCAGTCGCCCTCGAAGGTCATGCCGGGCGCGGCCATTTCGGCGAAGGAGGGCGTACTGTCTTCCGGACGTCGACCTTCCACGCTGCGGCTCCCTTGTTTCCATCCGAGTGAGTACTGGTCAGGCGCTTTCGAAATCAGAGTCGAGAGCCTTAACATGTAGACGCGGAAGGCGTCGCGCGAAGTGTGTTCGGAATCCGTGATCGAAACGGCGCGCATGCGGTCTGAGCCGCCCGCGCCGATAGTCTGCTGTTCGAAATGCTCGGCCGGGTGACGCGGCGTCCGCTCACCAGTCAACTGGTTCGCGATATCGCGGATCGCGTTGGGCTTTGCGTGCGAGAAAACGGCGGCTGTGCGGAGAGCGCCCTTAATCGCAGCGCCGGGGAGAAAGGGACCGGCGGCATCGGAAGCGAAAGCAGAGATGTGCAGGCTTTCGACCGGCGCGCTGTTCCAGTGGGGCGTGCAGGAGGCGTCTTCGAATGGGATGCGGCGTCCGGCGAAGTTCTGGGCGAAGCCTCCCCACGACGCGAAGTCGAGCTTCGTCGCCGTGCGGAGCTGAGTGAGATAGCCCTCGAGTCGCGGTCCCTTTGACAGCAGGCGAAAAATGCGGTTCTGGTCGAGGACGTTCACCTGATCGCGCCAGACCATATAGTCGATGGGCGAAAGTTTCGTACCGTCGCCAACGAGGGTGGGGGTCAGGGTGGTGACGCGGTATCTCATTGGGGTTCCTCAGACGCTGCAGGCGCGGGTTCCTCAGGCGGCGCGCCTTCGTTCTCCATGCGAGCTTCGGGCTCCGGTTGAGGCTCTTCCTGAGCCGGCGGCTGCACGATTTCGGGCAGTGGTTCGAGCTCAGGCTCAACAACCGGACCGCCCTCATTTTCCATAGCGATAGCCGGTGGTTCCTGGATTTTCGCTTCGGCCTGCTGCGGCGCGCGAAGTACCGGTTCGGGAGGGGCTGGAATCGCCAGCGCGAAGCCTGCGCGATACACCGGATGCGGGAAGCCTTCGGGAGCGACGTCCACGGCGCGTCCGCGGAGTTCGGAGGCATGCAGAACCGAGCCTTCCTGCAGCATCCGCGCCTGTCTCTTGGGCGCAACGCCCGATTGACTATCGGTCCAGCCGCCGCGAACCACGGCGCTGTATTCGCCGCGCGACCAATCGACGGTATCGCTCGAATGAGGTGAATAGAGCGAGAGCAGCCAGAGTGCGCCGTCTTCATTCAAGGTCCAGGGAAGCAGCGCACCGGCGTCGTGGAATTCAGGAGCCGAGGCGCGTCCCCAGCCGCGGGAACGTTCGCCGCCAAAACCGGAATCGGCGAGCAGGCGGAAAGCGGACTTCACGCGCGCGTCCCAGGTGGAATCGTTTGTGGAATACACGCCCCACAAGCCCGCGTTCGACGAAAATTCCAGGCAGGCAATACGATGTGGATCGGCAACGCCGGTCAGGCGGTCGATCGCTGCCGAAGTACGGACCGCAATCTTCACGGGCGCGCCCGAGCCCGTATGGAACAGGCAGCCGGTTTCGCCATCGACAACCCAGCGCGATTCGTCCACAATTCCGTTGCGAACCACTTCCAGCGGAATGAGCTTGGCGGCCTCGGTATAAAGGCGTCCCGGATTTGCTGGCGGCCACCAGCTTTTGGGCGGCGCAATCAGACGCGTCTTGCCAATGAAAGGAAACAGCGAACTGAAGCGGACGGCAGGCTCGCCTTCCGCTTCCGCGGTTGCGGCGATCCATTCCGAAAGCCAGCCGAGGGCTTTCATGGCATGGGTCAGCGCCGAGTAGAGAGCGTCGCTGTGATAGACGACGTCCACCCGTTCGCGGTCGCCCGCGCCATGTCCCACACGCCAGGGCGTGGTGGGACGCAGTCTGACTTCGGTCAGCGCCATGTTACGCAATCTTAAGCGGCAACAAGTTCGCCGCTTACCTCCGCCAACTTCGCGCGCAGTCCAGCCACGTCGGCGCCGGAGGCAATCTCGCGCTCTTCGGCTCCGCTCGCGTAGTAATCGCGGCTGCGCCAGGCGAGCTTCAGATTCTCAAAGCGAACGCGGCCATTACCGCGCGAACCGCCGCCGCCGAGCGTATCGTCTTCGAGCAGGCTGAGGCCCTGAATGAGCAGGGCAGGGAGCACAGAGTCTTCCGCGCAAAGCAGGTCGACCACCATGCGGATCTTGAATCGCGCGCCAGCGGGCACTCGTTCCAGCGTGCGCGGATTCGCCTGCGACGTAATGCGGTCGATGGCGTTTTCGCTCTTGACCTCGGTTAGCTCGTCGTCGAGATTCTCGCGCATCTGAGCGGTAATGCTGCCCTGGATGAGGGGCGCATCGAACACGCTGAGGCGCGCGGGCGAGGCCTGCGACCCGGCTTCATCGCCGCCGCCGGCTTTTTCCATGCGACCGGGGCTGCGTCCGAAAAGGAGACAGATTTCATCGTCCGGACGGTCGCTCTGGTGAATGCGAACTTCCTGGCCTTTGCGCTTCGAAATATAGACGAGCTCAGATGGCACGGCCATGCCGGTGGCCTGTTCGAGCAGCGAGCGGATGCGTCCGCGGAGCGAACTGCCGGGCACATAGGGGCGTCCCTGGGCGTCTTTGACGACGGGGTTATCGGCGCCGCCAATTTCGAGCGATCCTTTTCCCGCGCCGACGTGCAGACCGGTTTCACAGGCCATTTCGCCTTCGAGGATGAGCTTGCCGATCAGCTTCAGTTCTGTCTGTGTGGTGTGCGCACTCATGGTCGGAATCCTTTATTCGTTATAAGCAACGATGGCTTCGAAAAGATCGCGAAACCGCTCGTAACCGCGCGCTTCATTCTTGCGCGTGACCTGCAGAAGCAGGCGTTCGATCTGATCGAGACTGCGCAGCCCGTGACGCGCGATGGTGTAGGCCAGCCGCGCGCGCAGCATGACGAATTCGTGCTGGCGCTCGCCTTCCGGCGCGCGGGTAGCGCGGCGCACCGAATTGTAGAGACGCCGCAACGTGCTGCGCGTGCCGGAATCCATGTCGCGGATGCGGACGACGACGGCGTGCGCCTGGTTATCGAGATACAGGCTGTCGTTAATCAGCTTGTCCAGATCGATGTCCTGGAAATCGCGGAAGTCGCGTCCGCCGCCGGGGCGTGGACCGCGATCCCCGCCAGGCCGGCCTTCTGGGCGTCCACCGCGCTCGCCTTGTGGTCTGCCTTCAGGACGTCCGCCGCGCTCGCCCTGCGGACGGCCCTCGGGGCGACCGCCTTCGGCTCTTCCTTCTCGTGGTGGACGGCCTTCACGAGGCGGGCGATTTTCGCGCGGGGGACGTTCGGACTGTCCAGTCGGCGGTACGGAACCAGCGGCAGGCGTCAGTGGCTTGTTGGCCATCTGAGACGCCAGTTGCGCGGCGAGATCCGATACGGATGGTTTGGTGGACTCTTCGTCTGCCATAAATTTGCTCCGTTAGTCTTCGAGAAGGCGCGCCCA
>DASYCD010000083.1:0-26624 GCA_036500405.1 Bryobacteraceae bacterium | reverse complement strand
ACGGGCCGGCGGCAGACCGCCATTGACGATCCGGGCCACGAGCGAACGTATCTGTTCCAGGTGGTCGCGATGCTCCGCCTGAAATGTGGCGAGCAGTTTCTGCCGGATGTCTTTCAAACCGTCACGCACTTTGCACCCGGTATCGCTCCACGGCCCTCTGCAGTTGCTGGGACAGCGCCGTAAGATTCATGGCTGCTTTCTCCAGCTGTTGTGTTCCGGCCGCGGTCTGCTGGCTCGCCTGACCGATATCGCGCACCGCCTGCGTGACCTGTGTAAAACCAATCTGTTGCTGGTTGGAACCGGCCACGATCTGCTGAAACGCCTGTACGCTCTGCTGGATGCTGTCGGCCATGGCGCGGATCGCGCCGTTCGCAACGTCCGCCTGTTGTTTACCCGAATCGGCCCGTTTGACCGCCTCTTCAGTCAGCATGACCGAGCTGTTAATGCCTTTCTGAATATCCCCGAGAATCGCGCGCACCTGCACGGTGGCTTCGCGGGATTGATCGGCCAGATTTTTCACTTCGCCGGCGATCACGGAAAAACTCAGGCCGTGTTCTCCCGCGGCGGCCGCCTCAATGGCTGCGTTGAGCGCCAGCAGGTGAGATTGTTCGGCAAGGTCGTTCACGGTGGAAATGATTTCGCCGACGGCCTGCGTCTTCTCACTGAGCGACACCACGTTCTCAGCCACCGCCTCAGCCTGCTCCCGGATATTCTCCATGGTTCTCGACGTGTTCTCCATGGCCTGCAACCCGGCATGGCTCGCCGCCGACGTGGCCTCGGCGGAAGCAGCAACCTGCTTCGCCCGCTCCGCAATCTGCGCGCTCGATTGCGTGACTTCTTCCATCGTGATATTGGTTTGCTGCACCGCCGCCGCCTGTTCCGCCGTACTCGCCGCCTGCTGCTGAGTGGATGCCAGAATCTCGGCTGAAGCGGCGCTCAGATTGTCGGTAGCGGAGCGCGTCTGCGTGGCAACCCCTTTGAGTCCCTGAACCATCTGGTCGAGCGACCGGCCCAGTTCTCCCAACTCGTCCGCGCTCGATACGGTCGATCGCTGGGTCAGATCGCCCTCGCCCACTCGTCCTACAAATTGCATGAAAGCGTGGAGGGGCCTGGTGATGGAACGCTGGATGGCAAGCCCCACAATCGAGACGAGGAAGATCACCGCGGCGCCCCCGAAAATCATGGTGTTCGAGGCGAACCTGGCCGTGGCCTTCGCCGCGGCGTCGCGCTCCCTCAGGAGCGCGGATTCTTCAGCATCCATCGCGGCGATGAGCCGCCGGATGTCGTCCATTGTATTCTTACCCTGATCTGTCAGAACTACTGCAACGGCCTCCTTATCTTTGTGCTCTCGCCTGAGCGAGATGCTCTCCGCCAGCAAGGTGAGTTTACTTGCCATCAGCGACTGCAGTGTCGCGATGCGCGCCTGCTGCGCGGGATTATCGGCCGTTAACTCCCTGAGTTTCTGGATAGTGACATCCACATTCCGGACCCCCGCCGTGTAGGGCTCCAGATAACGTTCCTCACCAGTCACGAGGAAGCCCCGTTGTCCCGTCTCGGCGTCTTTGGCGGTCGAGAGCGTCGCGGCGAGAGTCTCCTTGACCAGATGCGTGTGTGTCACCAGGTCCGCGCTGTCGATCAGATCTCCGATCGCGCGCCAGGCCACCGTTCCCACTGCGCCTGCAACGATCACCGCCAGGCCGTAGCCCACCAGAATTCGCGTTCCTATTTTCATGTTCACCTTAGTGGCCGGGCTCCTTCGTGGAAGTCACAGCCGAAAGCAATGTTTCGAGGTCGAGCAGCGCCAGAGTGCCCGACAAAAATGGGCGGACGAAATGGCCGCGGACGGGCGCGGCCATCTCATCTGACCGGATCCGCTGGAGGTTCTCGACTGCATCGACCTTCAGACCGATCGGGCGGCGCAGAATCAGGACAGCCCCGGAATCGGTCGAAGCGCTCCCGCAGAGGACGCGCGCGAGATCGATAACGGGCCGAATTTGCCCGCGCAGGTTGATGACCCCCAGGAAACGTTCGGATCCCCCCGGCACCCCGGTACAGCCCCGGAATGGCAGCACCTCCGCGAGTTCTTCCAGCGGAACCGCATATCGTTCCTGTCCCAGCCTGAAAACCAGAGCCGGGATTCCCTGCGAAGCCGGCTTTGCTTCCGCTTCCTGAGCCAGTTGAACAGCGCGGCGCCGGAAAACAGCCTGCATACGCCCGGGGTTGTCCGAGAGACTCTCCTGAAGAGCCTGTTCACTCTTTTGCAGACGCGCGCGCACCTCGTCCCAGTCGATGGCGGCGCGTTTTGGGGATATTTGACTCAAAGTTCCTCCCTGACGGCCCCTGCCTCGAACACCTGGAGTTGCATGCGCGCCAGTTTGCGCATTTCGGCAACCGTGATCCGGTCGGCATCGGGCAGCGCCACATCTTCCGCGAGGGATGCCAGGACACCAAGGACGTTATCGAAGCAACGGGCGGCGCGGCGCGTTTCACCCCGCGATTGCAGCAAAAGCCCCAGGTGATAGTGCGCCAGAGGCCACTGCCTGTTTAGATAAATGGCTTTTCGCAGAGATTCCTCCGCGTCGGCATAGTCGCCCGCCTGTTCGAGCACCAGCGCGTAATGAAAATGAACCTGCGCATTGAGATTGTCGGACGCCAGCAACTCTTTGCCGCACCGGACCGCGTTCGCCCAGTCTCCCTGATCGGCATACCGGCGCAGGTCGGCGAGCCCGGGAGGCGCCGCGGGGGCCGCTATCAGGCGCTCGGCCGCAACCCTTACGCCAGCCTCCGCGATGGGCGCCGCGTCAGGTTCCACGAACCGCCGTACAGTGTCCTCCTGCTGTGTCTCGTCCCGGGCGATCGTGGAGAATGCCCGCCGCTGATATAAGGTAACTCCCGGAGCGTTCACCACCTTGAACAGGGTGAAATGAGCCATATTGGGCTCTGCCGGGCCCACCAGCAACCACGCCCCGGGTTTGAGACAGGCATGGAACTGGCTTACGACCGTCCGCATGAGTTCAGGACCGAAATAAATCATCACATTGCGGCAAACAATCAGATCAAAGGCGGCAAGGTCGCTGAGCGGCGGAAACGCATTCTCCGCCAGATTGTGAAATTGAAATGAAACCCCCACGCGGTATTCGGGCGCGATGGTCCAGCGCTTTCCATTTTTCCGAAAACAGGCGCGCCTGATGTCGTCCGGCGTCGCGCGGAAGGACCATTCCTCGAACTCGCCGGCGCGCGCGCTGGCCAGAAATTGCCGGCTGATATCGGTACCGAGAATGGATACGTCCCAATCCGCCAGCAAATGCCCGAACTCCCGCCGCAGAAGTATTGCCAGTGAGTAAGGCTCCGCGCCGTCCGCACAGCCCGCGCACCAGATGCGAAGCTTTCGTTCGGCGCCTTTTCTGGCCATCAACCCAGGCAGTACGACATCCCGCAATGCATCGAAATGTTCCCGGTGCCGGAAGAAGTAGGTCTCTCCGATCGCGATCTCGGCAATGAGAGCATCCATCTCCGCCGGTCCCTCGCCGGGATTGCGCAATCGCTCCAGATAGGACGCGCAGTCCCGCACGCCCAGACCGGATAGACGGCGCCGGACACGGTCAGCCAGATCGGCATCCCGGGCGGAATAATAGGCCAGTCCCGTCGACCTGATCAGGTAGTCCTTCAGGTGTGGATACCAGGGATCCCGCAGCAACTCGTCCGCGGTCGCCCCGGACACTGCACTCATGCCGGGTCAGCCTCCCATTTTTCCAGCCGGACTTGTTCCATGGCCTGGAATTGTGCGAGCAGCCGTTGCTCTTTGGCCAGCAGAAGCCGATTGATAGACAACAGGTAGGTTGTTTCCTGCCCGAACGTTACAATTGCATCGGCGCAGCCTCGAAAGATATCTTCCTTGCCAATCGGGTGCATAGCGTCACTGGAAACCGGCAGGATTTCATTCACGCGATCAGCGAGTACCGCGATTTTGCCACCATTTCCGCACCGGAGAATGATGAGTATCGAATAGAGGCCCGGATGCTGCGTCTTGAAGCCCTGCGCCTTGAAGTCAAAGAGGCGATCCAGACGGAGAACGGGCACCGCAGCGCCAGCCAGATTCAGCACGCCCTCCAACACCGGAGGCAATCCCGGCGGCCGCGCGAGCTCGGCCAGGGCGGTGATTCGCTCAATTTCAGCCACGGGAAATGCAGCGAGGCAATCCGCCAACGAGAAGATCAGTAAAGGATGAGTGCCAGGTTGGATATGATTCACATCGCTCCTGCGGCGCGCTGAACCGGAGAGTCTGGGACGACCGGCTACTGGAGCGCGTCCTCACGTGGGGGGAGTGGCCCGCCGGGAATTGATACCAAACGGATGCTGTGCGTACAACTCATTGATTCCGTTCCATCAACATTAGCGGAAATCGACACCATATCCGACGCATAAGATGCGTATTACATTGTAACGCTAAAAATCCTGTAAATAAATATCGGCATTTCCTCGTCAATTCTTGAGAGCTTCCGCGGAAAAGGCGCCGGCTCGGGCCTGGGCGAGCGGCGGATATCGTTTTGGAAGGGACGTTGGGCGCTTGCGTTGCAATGGCGTGAAGAAGTGGACGGATTCGGTGCGAACGAGCACGGTGGCGGGCGCAAGCCGATAATCGAGTTCCCACAGCAAGGAAACGAGCATGTTCGAAACACGCATTAGCGGCGGGAGGATCAGCTAAGTAATACCACTCGTGGAAAGGCAGGGATTCGCGGTTCCGTCAGGATGTTCGACCCCGGGGATGGATAGGCGTTAAGTGGGATAAACGCGCTACCTGGCGCAGGGCATGGAACACTCCCTTGAACGCCCGAGCAAAAATATTCCGGCTGGCGGATTTCACTCGGCGAGCATCATCGTCGTTCGAAGAAGCCACATAGGGCCGCGGCAGCGGAACGCTCATCTCGCCCATGCTCAAAACGTGGAAGTCGCCGGGCGGCAACGGCGCGTCACCCACGCGAGCCATCAATTCGTCGAAACCCTCCATGCTGCCGTGGTAGCTCGCATAGCTTTCCCGTAACGCGCTTTCGGCCTCCGTTCGCAGGTTGGGAGAAAGCGCGCCGGCGCCGGTCACCTTCAGCGAGCGGATGAATTCATAGATCGCCTCCGAGTAGCGATTCAGGTCATTATTGAGCGACATCTCGCGCATGTAGATGGCGGCCAGCGAGTACGAGGCGCTCGCCTGCCCGGGATCGAGCGTGAGCACTTTGCAGAGCTCCGCTTCGGCTGTAACGTCGTCGCCGCTGGCTTGCGCAATCGTCGCCAGCGTGTTGTGGATCAGCAATTCGGTGTCGTGTTCCAGAAAATCGCTGTATCGATCCAGCAATTGTTGACCGGCGCGCCGCGCGTTATCGAGCGAGACAGGATCGGTTCGGCCCGCGGCTAATTCCAGCGTGGCGAGAAGAGAACGGAATATCGACGCGCGCGATACCGGTGCGGGCGCAGGAGGAGGCGGCGCCACAGCTGGTGGCGGAGGGGGCGCAGGCGACAATTCAAATGCCACGTTGACCTGCTCGTTTGCCACAGGCGCGCCAGGCGCAAGATGCAAAGACGACGCGCGAGCCACGGCAGCCTGACGCAGTTCCTTTGGACCACCCATGGCCCGGGCCGCGCTCACGTCGCCCAGACCGTCAACCTGCACCTGCACCGGCACCGTGCCCTGTATTCCCTGCAGCCGCGCCGCTTCCGGATATTCGACCTGCGGCGGAGGCGGCGCGGAGCCGTGAACCGGAACGGAATAAACCGCCAGGCAGCCCGCGGCCAGCGCGAGTGCCATGATTCCCGGCAGCGCGGAAGGACGCTCCCCGGACTTCGAAGTCTCCACAATTCGGTTAATGCGGTACTCGAGCGACGATTCGGAATTGCCCAACGCCGCCAGAGCCAGACCGGAATGTCCGATGCGCAGCCGTTCGAGTGAAGCGAGCGCGCGGGCATAGCAGAGAGCGTTACCGGAAGCCCGCACAGCCAGATCGTCACAGCACAATTCCCGCTCGTGGCGAATGCGGCCGGATATCCACCAGACAGCGGGATGGTAAAAGAGCAGCGTTTCCATCACGGACTGTGCGATGTTGACGACGTCGTCATAACGCCGAAGATGCGCGAGTTCGTGGGCCAGAACTGCTTCGAGCTGCTCCGGCGTGAGCTGGAGAATGGCGGCCGCCGGCAGGAGGACAACCGGACGGAACCAACCAATCACGCCCGGTCCATCGGGAACGCTGGAGACAAGAATTCGAACCGCGCGATGCATTCCCATACGGCGCGCGAGCGCCTTGCCGATCGCAAGCACCAGCGAGTTCGGCGGCGCCCCGGACCTCCGCAACGCGGAAATGCGCCGCCCTGTCCACGCCAGCCGCAGCGAAAGAAAGGCGACGCCCGCCAGCCAGAGTTCGAGAATCCAGGGTTGCGCCGCGGTCAGCCAGCGGTCCAGCGCGCCCGCGGACGCAGCGCTTCCATTCCAGACCGCACGGATGGTCAGTGTGATCGCGGCAGGGCCTGCCTGATTCGATGCGAACGGATCATAAAGCGCGATCGCGGTGATGACCGGCAGAATTCCAAGCGCGAGCAGCGCGATGCAGTAGACGGCGTAACGAGTCCGCGGATCCCTGTTGCGCAGAAGAGCCATCGCCACCGAGGCGGCGAAGGCGACAAGAAAGCCCTGCCAGACGAACTGGATCAGAGCCCCCGCGATCGCCTGCGCCAGCGGATTCATTTGCTTTCGCCTTCAATCCGGTCCAGCAGTTTTTCGATCTGCTTCAGATCCTGCGGCGATGTCTTTTTTTCAGAGAGCGCCTGCAGCACCATGGCGCGCGTGGAACCGCCGAAAACGCGATCGAGCATGTGGCGAAGCAACTGGCGCTGCGTCCTGGCGCGCGGGTCCCGCGGACGGTAAATTTGGGGCCGGACGGATTCATCGCGCTCCACCAGCCCCTTCTCCGTCATGATCTGCATGATCTTCAGGACGTTGGTGTAGCCGATCGGCTTTTCCTCGCTGAGCTTCTTCATCACCGCCCGAACGGAGAGCGGGCCGTGATCCCACAGAACGCGGAGAATGCTCAGTTCGGACTCCGTGGGACGGGGACGTTCCGATGCCATGGCCTCATTATGACGAATTTGTTCGTCATGTCAAGGGGTACTATTTCGCGCGGCTTCTCGCAGCGGGGCGGACGTGAGTTTTCGGCCCAGGCCCAAACTTCACGCTGTCGGGCAGACCGGCAATATCAGTCTTCGGGTCCTGAATCGCGACCGTCAGGGTGTAAGGATCTTTGGTGTAAGCGTCCACCACCCCCTTGAACTGAATGGCGGCGCCGGCGGGAATATCGCCGCGGACCGCATCATCGAATTTCAGGATCGCGTCGCCCGCCGCGCTGTCCACATTCACCAGAATCTGCTTCGGGGAGGGCATCGAAATCACCGTCCCCTTGAACATCGCCGGGCCTGTATACGCGTCGGAGCCCTCCGGAGGAAGCGCAACTCCCTGCAGAGTAGAGAAGAACGTATCGCCCTGCATCTGAAGTGCGGTCCGAATCGTTTCCCAGAACGCCAGATCCGGATGCTCTTTTGCCCACGCGGCATGGTCCTTTGCCTTGTCAGCCGCGATGTCGTTGATGCTCTTGAGGTGGAGATCGGCTGGAGGCAGCGCAGCGGAAGCGGTTTGTTTGACCAAATCCTCCAGACCCTCCGTGCTGCCGTGGTAGTTGACGTATTGATTCTTCAGCGACGCATCCGCCGCGCTTTTCGCCTGAGGCGTCAGGGCGGTGGGCCCTGTCACCTGCAGCGATCTCGCGAGATCGTAGAGCGCTTCGGAGTAGCGGCCCACGTCCTTGCTGACGATCATTTCGTGAACGATGGTAAGACCGAGCTGCCAGGATGCGACCGCCTGATTCGGATCAACCTGTAGCACCTTCTTCAGTTCGTCTTCGGCGCCAGGATCATTCTTCTGCACGCCGGCGATGTATGCCAGGATCAAATGGACCTGAGTTTCCGTACCCTTCCGCGCGGTCGTCCATTGATCCGCCGTGACGTCGGCCGGTTTATTGGCGTCGTCGAAGTATTCCGCGAAATGCGTTTCCAGATCCTGACCCGCCTTCTGCCCCGCAGCCAGTAGTGGGGGATCCGTCTTCGGATACGCCGCCTGCAGGATCTTCAACTGCGCCTGCGCGATCATCAGTTCGCGCTTTCCCTTCAAAGCCGAGCTCGGATATTGCTGCTCCCACTTCCGGAGGAGATCCAGTTGTTTGGCGGGATTTTTTTCATTGCTCGCGGCAATCCCGATATCGGATTCGGCCGGGCTGGACCAGTCCTGCGCCGTCTGGGCGGCCGCGCAGCCTGTGAGAAGAAAGGCAATGAGAAACCATTTCATAGCCTCATCATGACGAAATTTTTCGTCATGTCAACGAAATTTTTCGTCATTCGATACGGCCGCACTTTTGATAGACTCTGGCCGTAATGAGACTTCCACTCCTCTGCATCCTCATTCCCGGGCTCGCCGCGGCGCAATCGATGAGCTGTAACCTCCGCGATTACAAGGCGTCTGACGGTCTGAAGGCGGAGATGCGCGCAGGGGCACTCGAACTCACCTGGCAGGGAGAACGCGGCGAGACGCTTCGGGCGACACTGGGCGTAAATGGCGGTCAGCCGGTGGTGCGCGAACTGGCAGTGGAGAAAGACAAGAACGGCAAATGGTCCGTACTGGGCAGCAATCTCACGCCGGAATTCCGGATCACGTCCGGCCAACGCCGCATCTCTGCCCAGCAGGAAGTGCCGCTGCGCCAGTTAGGAATGTTCACGCCTGAAGTGATCGAGCGGCAGAAATGGTTCGCATTCTGGGATGCCCCGCTCAACGTGCCAGGCAAGCCGGGGTCGAATGCCGCAGTCGGACTGCCGCGCAAACCGGAGGAGATCCAGAAATCCTGGGCAAAGTACGACATCTCCGGTTGCGAGGTGAATACCGATGGCGCGCGGATCGAAGTCAACTTCCCCGGCGTAACAGCCGGCGTTTTCTCGGGCGGCCTGCGATACACGGCGTATCGCGGAACGAATCTGCTTCGTCAGGAAATCATCGCGAAGACGGATGAGCCTTCCGTTGCTTACGAATACGCCGCAGGACTGAAGGGTTTTGCGATCGGTGATTCCACGCGTCTCGAATGGCGAGACGTGGCGCGCGGCTGGCAGCATTATCTTTTCGGTGGGGCGGTGAATCAGGATCCGGTAGCGGTGAAAGCGCGGAACCGGATCGAAATCGTGCAGAGCAATGCCGGGTCGGTCGCCGTCTTCCCCGCCTCGCACAAGTTCTTCTTCGCTCGCGAGGTGGAATCGAATCTGGGCTACAACTATTACCGCAAGGACAGCGAGACCAGCTTCGCGATTGGTATCCGCCAGGCTGACCGCGAGGAATCATTCAAGCCCTACGGAGTGACTGACGCCGTGTGGCAGCGCCGCACCTCGCAGGCGCGTGAATTCGAGGAAAACTTTGCCCTCTATAACGCCCCGGCCGGAACCCTGCAGCGCATGCCGGTCTATTTCTATCTCGATTCCGGAAACGCCGCGGCCGCGCAGCAAGCCGTCATGGCGTTCACTCACGACGACGTTTACAAGCCGATGCCGGGATATCAGGTGATGGTGAGCCACTTCCATTTCCATCTGAATGAAGAGCTGACGGACGCAGGCACCATCGATCACGAGCCATCGTGGATTCCCACGTTCAAAGCGCTCGGCATCAACATCGCGGCGCTATGCGACTTCCACGCAGACTCGCACCCGACCGATACCGGCAAAGTCCGTCTGGATGAACAACGCGTTTACTTCGAAGGAAGCGAGCGCTTCTCCGATCGCGACTTCCTCATCATTCCTGGCGAAGAGCCCGACGCGACTTTCGGCGGACACTATATGTTTCTGTTCCCGAAGCCGGTTTACTACACGCACGCGCCTCTCGGACGCGCAGGCGCGCCGCAGCCCTACAGTGAAGACATCGCGCCGTACGGCAAGGTCTACCACACATCGTCCAGAGGGACCGAATCGCAACTCCTCAACGATGAGCATGGACTGATGTGGCAGACGCATCCCCGCACCAAGAGTTCGGACGGCTATCCGGACGCCGTGAAAGACCAGCCGCATTTCCTGAGTGACCGCTTCGCCGGAGCCTCGTTCCAGTCGCTGCCCGTGGATCAATCACAGAAGCGCCTCTGCGAGGAGCGCTGCCTTGGTCTGCTGGACGACATGAATAATTGGGCCGGTCCGAAGTATTTAATCGCCGAAGGCGACACCTACACAAAATCACCCGAGGACGAAACCTACCCGCAGCTTGACGTGAATTACGTGAAGCTCAACCGCGTCCCGAAGTTCTCCGATGGCTGGATGCCGGTACTCGACGCGTTGCGCGCCGGCAATTTCTTCGTGACGTCCGGCGAGGTCCTGCTGCACGATTACTCCATCCAGGGCGCGGGCGCAAAGAAGACATTCGTCGCCGATGTGGACTGGACCTGGCCGCCGGAATTTGTCGAACTCGTATGGGGCGACGGCAAAACCAGCAATCGTCAGATCATCTCAGCGAGCTCACTCGCGCCTTTCACGACGCACCACTACAGCATCCCGTTCGACGCCACCGGCAAAAAATGGGTACGTTTCGCCGCCTGGGATTCAGCCGGCAACGGAGCATTCACCCAGCCCGTCCACTTCTAGTGTGATGAGCCAGCCAATCAGCGCACCGATTCGGGCGCTGAGCCGAGTTTGATGTTGAGCTTCATTGTGCGGCCGTCACGGTAGATTGTCAACGCAATCGATTCTCCCCCGCGCTTTTGCATGATGGCCTGTGTGAGCGATTGCTCGCTGTCCACTGGTTTGCCGTCAATTGCCACGATGAGGTCGCCGCCAACGCCAAGCTGCGTGAAGCCGAAACGAATCACGCGCGCAGGTCCATGGAGTACGGAGGCCGCCGGAGAGCCGTCATCAATCTGCTGAATCAGGAGTCCGCCGGATTCCGGCATGTTGAGCTGATCGGAAAATTGCCAGTTTGGCGGAATATAAACGGTCTGCGTGACGCCGAGCACCGCTCGGGAGATATGGCCGGTCGCGCGATACTCTTCGAGCATCGCCTTCACACGCGTGATCGGCATGGCGAAACCGATACCGATGCTGCCGGCCTGGCCGCTCGCGGTCTGCGATCCGAGAATCATGGTGTTGACACCGATCACATTGCCGCTCGAATCGAGCAGCGGGCCGCCGCTGTTGCCGGGATTGATGGCGGCATCGGTCTGGATGAGGCCTTCCATCACGACGCCGTCCTCGTTTTCCAGCTTGCGTCCGAGGGAGCTCACGATACCCGTGGTGAGCGTGCCGCCAAAGTTAAATGGGTTGCCGATAGCGAGAACTTTTTGTCCGACGAGGAGCTTGTCGGAATCGCCGAGCGGGAGCGCCGTCAGCTTGCGGCCGGCGTTGATTTTGATGATCGCCAGATCGTCGCGGCTGTCAACGCCCAGAATGTCGCCATCGTATTGCTTGGAATCGGCGAGAGTAACCTGCACCTGGCGCGCGCCGGCGATCACGTGTTTGTTGGTCACGATCTCGCCGTCTTCGTTGATGATGAACCCGGAGCCTGCGCCCTTGACGGGAAACACCTGGAAGAACATGTTCCGCTGATAAGCCACGCTGGTGATACTGACGGTCGCCAGGTGGCTCGTCTTGTAGATATCGATATTGTTCTGCTCATCGGCGCCAAAGCCCGTTGCGCCGCGCGCCGTGACGGGATCCATCCACAGCTTGCCGCTTGTCGAGATCGGCCGCAGCAGCTTCTGCACGCTCCAGTTACCGTGAGTGGTAATCAGCCAGAAAGTCCCCACCAGGACCAAAGTAAAAATGAGCGCGCGTGGTCTCATGCCGCCAGTCTCCTTAACTCGTCAAATACCAGTTTAGTTTGACGCAGGGTATCTTCCTTTGTGCCGCTGGTATCAACGACATAGTCGGCTTTGGCTACCTTTTCGGCGAGCGGCATCTGGTGAGCGAGGCGGGCCATCACTTTCTCGCGGGTCGCGCCGGGGCGATCGAGCGCGCGTTCCAGTTGCTGATCTTCGCGGCAGGTGACCACGATGGTCTTCTTCATCCCTGCCATTCCGCCCGATTCGAAAAGGATGGCTGCGACGTAGATGATGACTGCGGCGGGGTCCGATGCAACGGCTTCGGCCACCAACTTCGCGGCGCGTGCACGGACGGCCGGGTGGACGATGGCGTTGAGTCTGGCGAGCTCTTCCGGCTTACTGAAGACGATCGCGGCCAGCTTCGCGCGTTCGGCTGTGCCGAAGGCTTGCAAAACGGGGTCGTGAGCTTCACCGCCGGACGCGAGGACTTGATGGCCGAGTTCGTCGGCTTCGATGGTGTGGGCGCCGAGACGGCCGAGTTCGGCGGCGACAAAGCTCTTGCCGCACGCCATGCCGCCTGTCAGCCCGGCAGTCAGCATCGCCGTTCAGCGGCTTCGATGGTGTTCCGCATGAGCATCGCGATGGTGAGCGGGCCAACACCACCCGGAACCGGCGTATAGGCAGACGCGACTCTTGCCATATCGGCGGGGCGTACGTCGCCGACCAGCAGAGAACCGCGGCGGTCGAAATCCGCCAGCCGCGAGGCGTCGAAGATCCGCTCGGCTTCGGCGCGCGTGCGCACGGTGTTCATCCCGACGTCGACCACAACGGCGCCGGGACGAATATATTCCTCGGCGATCATCGCCGGACGGCCGATCGCCGCGACCAGGATTTCCGCGCTGCGGCAGACGCCGGGAAGATCGTGCGTGCGCGAATGGCAGATGGTGACGGTTGCATTCTCCTGCAGCAGCAGCAGCGCCATCGGCTTACCGACGATATCGCTGCGACCGACAACGACAGCATTTCGTCCGGCCATCGGAATCTGATTGCGCTTGAGAAGTTCGATGACGCCCGCGGGCGTGCAGGGCCGCAGGCCGGGGCGTCCGGTCGAGAGCAAGCCGGCGTTGTACGGATGGAACCCGTCCACATCTTTTTCGGGCGCGACAGCCAAAAGCGCCTTCTGCGCATCGATCTGCGGCGGCAGCGGCAGCTGGACGAGGATGCCGTCGATGTCCGGGCGGGCGTTCAGATCCGCGATGATTTCAAGCAGGGCTTCGGTCGTGAGCGACGCGTCGCGCGTGATCGTTTCATGGTGAAGTCCGAGCTCTTCAGCCGTCTTCGTCTTATTGCGGACGTAAACCGCGGAGGCAGAGTTATCGCCCACCAGAACAACCGCGAGCCCTGGCGCGCGCCCGGTCTTCGCCTTCATGGCCGCGACGCGCGGGCGGCACTCTTCTTTGATTTGATCGCGTACTGTATTCCCGTTGAGGATCAGACTCATATTCAAGCTGTCAGCAGTTCCCGAACATTCGTCTCCACGAGCTGGTGGATCTTGTCTTCGCCGATGAAGTTTTTGACCATCGGCGGAAGGTCCATGCTGACGACGACGCTCGCGTCGTTGACGTCAATGGTTCCGGCGAGCGGCACGGAGATAAAGCCGACTTTACCGGTGAACGAAAACTGCATGGTGGAGGCGTTCCAGGATGTCTTTTTGTCCACGATCTGAACATTCGAGCCGACGCCGCCAAGCAGGCGGTCCAGACTTCGATCGATCACGGGTATGGCGGCTTTTTTTCCCAACTGGTGCGCGATTTCGACTCTCATGCCTCGTTCCTTTTCAATTGACCGCAGGCGGCGTAGATATCGAGCCCGCGTGGACGGCGAATGAAACACGGCACAGAGCGCCGCACAATTTCCTGGAAAGACGCCACCTGTTCCGGCAGGGGCGTTTCAAAGGGAATACCGGGGCCGGGATTCAGCGCGATCAGGTTCACCTTGCAATTGATGTTGCCCAGCATACCGGCTACGCGCCGCGCATCGGCGTCGGTGTCGTTCACGCCGCGGAGCAGAACATATTCGAACGTCAGTTGCTCCCAGCTTCGCAGCGGATATGCGCGGCAGGCTTCGAGCAAGTCTTTGAGGTGCCATTTGCGCGTGATCGGCATCAGTTCCTGGCGCTGTTCTTCGGTGGATGCGTTGAGCGAGATGGCGAGCTTTGGCCGCACCTCGGCTTTGCCCAGTTCTTCGATCTTCGGAATGATGCCAGATGTCGAAACCGTGATTCGGCGTTCGCTCATGCCGACCGCTTCGGGATCGGTCAGAATGCGTGTCGCTTTGAGGACGTTCGGAAGATTCAGGAGCGGCTCGCCCATCCCCATCATCACGATGTTGAAACGGCGGTTCGTCACGAGCAGTCCGTTATCGCGCGCGACGTAGAGGACCTGGCCGACGATCTCGCCGGCGGTCAGGGAGCGTTCGAGGCCCATCAGGGCCGTCATACAAAACTTGCAATCAACCGGGCAGCCCACCTGGCTCGAAATGCAGACCGTATCGCGATCCTCTTCGGGCATGAGCACGGTTTCCACGGTGCGGCCGTCCTGGAGGCGCAGCAGATAGCGCCGCGTGCCATCGATCGAATCGTAAACGCGATCGGCCACCGGCAGGCCCAATTCAGCGTGCAAAGCCAGCTCCTGGCGCAGGTTTGCGGGCAGCGTGGAGATCTGGACGAGGTCCGAAACCTTCTGATTATAGATGGCGCGATAGACCTGGGCGGCCCGAAATGCGGGCTGATTTGGCGGCAAAACCTGTCGCAGCTCGCTAAGTTCCATCCCTACAAGAGCTTGCGGCATTTAGTTTCAGGTTAGCATGGGCCTCGCGTATGTGGTAAAAACGAAGCAGGTCCTTTGGCTTGTCCTTCACCCCTATAGTCGAACCCCCGCCCATCCCCTCCAGCCTGGATCGGGACATTCGCACCACCGCGCTTTCGAATGGCATCAAGGTCATTACGGAGACCATGCCGCATGTGCGCTCGGTGTCCGTTGGCGTGTGGGTTGGGTCTGGTTCGCGGCGCGAAACGCCCGAGCAGAATGGCGTCTCGCACTTCATCGAGCACATGCTGTTCAAGGGAACGGCGACGCGGTCGGCGGAAGACATCGCACGTTCGGTGGATTCGATCGGGGGCAATCTCGATGCGTTTACCGCGAAGGAGATGACCTGCTTCAACACCAAGGTCCTTGATGAGCACGTACCGATCGCGATGGATGTGCTGAGCGATCTGGTGCTCAACCCGCGCTTCGATGAAGAGGATATAGGGAAGGAGAAGGGCGTCGTTCTCGAAGAGATCAAGATGGACGCCGACAGTCCCGATTATCTGGTGCATGAGATTTTCTCGGGGCAGTTCTGGAAGGACCATTCACTGGGACGTCCCATTCTCGGGACGCGCGACACGGTGCGTGGGCTTTCACGCGAGGTGATTCAGAATTTCTACCGTGCGGTCTATACTCCGGAAAATCTGCTGATTACGGCGGCCGGGAATCTGTCTCATGACCGGCTGGTAGAACTTGCCTCGGGACATTTCGAAAAACTGAAGCCGGCCGGACCTGTACCGCAGGAGCCGGTTCCGTCTACCCACGCCGGTATCATTTTGCGGACGAAGAAGGAACTGGAGCAGGTGCATCTGTGCCTCGGCGTTCCTTCGTATCCGATTCCGCACGAACGCCGGTTTCATTGCTATGTACTGAACACCGTGTTGGGCGGGGGCATGAGCTCGCGGTTATTCCAGAACATTCGCGAGCGGCAGGGGCTGGCGTATTCGGTATATTCCGATATCAGTCCTTACACGGATACAGGCTGTCTGATGGTTTGCGCCGGGACATCGATTGAATCCGTGCGCAAGCTGGTGGATTCCGTTTTGCGCGAGTTCCGGGAACTTCGCCAGAACCCCGTGCCCGATGAGGAACTGCGGCGCGCCAAAGACCACCTCAAGGGCTCGCTGATGCTGAGTCTGGAGTCGACCTCCAGCCGCATGTCGAACCTCGCTCGCCAGGAAATGCACTTCAAGCGGTTCTTCTCGCTGGACGAACTGGTGGAGAGTATCGAAAAAGTGACGGCGGCCGACGTTCAACACGTGGCTCAGTCCTTCTTTGAGCCGAGCCAGATTGCGCTGACGATTCTGGGCAATCTGAACGGGCTGAAAATCGGCCGCGAAGATCTGGTCTGTTAAGACCTACTCTTTGCCGCTCTTATCTTTGTCCTTGTCTTTCGTCTTGTCGGCCACCTTCTGAGAAGCATCGTGGGTGCCGTCCTTAACCTTGTTGCCGACCTTCTTCGCGCCTTTTCCGACGCCCTTACCGGCTTCTTTCGCAGCGTGCCCAGCGTCTTTGGCGGCGTCCTTGGTGGATTCGCCCGCGTCTTTCATGTGATCGCCGGCGGTTTGGGCGTATGCGCCCGCGCTGAGCCCAATGCCGATTACAGCGGCTGCAAGTAGTTGTGGAATCTTCATCTGCGTACCCTCGCAGAAGACTATTGCAATAACGCGGCCACTCGGCGTTCGATGCCGTCGAGAACGGCGTAAAGCGCGGTCTTAGCGGTCACGCCGTGGCTCTTTTCGCCCGAGAGAATGGCGTCTGGCAATTGCTCCCAGGGGCCGTTACCGATCTCATTGCCGCAGTGGGAGATCAGGGTGGAAAGGCCGTCCGCGGTCGCTTCCAGATGGAATTGGAGACCGAGCGCGCCGGGGTGCTCGAAGGCCTGAACCGCGCAGCCTTCGCTTTTTGCGAGAAGCGTGCAGCCGGGAGGGAGGTTGTAGGTCTCGCCGTGCCAGTGCAGGACAAAATTACAAAACAAACCCACCGCTTCGGGCTGCATCTGGATGGGAAACCAGCCGATCTCTTTGACATGGTTCCGATAGACGGTCGTCCCCAGGACCTCCGCCAGGAGTTGCGAGCCCAGGCAGACCCCCAGAACGAACTTCTTCTGCTTCAGACACTCCGCCACCAGCGCCTTTTCGGGCCGGAGCCATTCATACTCGGCCTCGTCGTGGACGCTCATGGGACCGCCCATGACCACCAGCAGATCGAAGGCGTCGAGCGCCGGCAGGTTTTCGGCGGCATAGAGCCGAACGATCTGAAGGCCATGCCCGCGATCGGCGGCCCATGCCGCGATGTTGCCCGGGCCTTCGAATGGGACGTGCTGGAGACAGGCGATTTGCATCTTCTCCTGAGAATAACCCCATTGTTCGTTGCAATTGGGTTGCAGATTGAGCGCCAGAGAAAGGCCTGTTTCTATGAGTCCCAGTATCTGTAGCTGCAACTCACTTGCAGATAACTATTGACAGCTTCGCCGATTTTCGCCTAATCTGAGGACTTGAAACCTTTTCTGATTCTCGTCCTGACCGCTGTTCCGGCGTGGGCTCAGGCTGGCGCCACTGGGGCGAGCGGCGCCGCCCGCCCACCGATGATCCAGAGGAGCCCGGTGCTCCATATTCTCGATGCGGATCAGGATGGCGTTATTACCGCTGCGGAGCTCGCCCTCGCGCCTTCGCTGCTCCTCAAACTGGATAAAGACGGCGACGGAAAACTCAGCGTGGCGGAAGCCGGACTGCAGCGTATCCCCACTCCTGACCGTCCCGTGGAAGAACCGCCATCGCCGCCTCCTTCGGCTCAGGACATCCTCTCGGATCTTCTGATGTTCGACGCCAATCACGACGGCAAGCTGCAAAAGAAAGAAGTACCGGCGCGCATGCAGGGCATTTTCGAACGCGGCGATACGAACCATGACCAGGTGCTCAGCCACGAAGAACTCGTGGCGATGAGCGAAGAGAACCACCAGACGAAGCTGCCCACGCGCCGCCCGGGTGGAGCGGCATTCAATGCGGTGGATACCGATCAGGACGGTCAGATTTCATCGGCCGAGATTGCAAATGCGGCGGTTTCATTGAAAACGCTTGATAAGAACGGGGATGGCCGAATCGACGAAAGCGACCTGGCTCCGGCTGGCGCGCCGAGGTAGGCCAATCTGACAATAGTTAAGTTGAAACTTGACAATTTCTAATCCGCCGGATATAGTTAAGTCGTATCTTAACTATGGAGGCAGTATGAAAGAACAATCGATCACCCACCACACATTCACGATGGAGCGGTATTTCCCGGCGCCGCCGGCGAAGGTTTTCGCGGCGTTTTCCGATCCCGCGAAGAAACAGCGCTGGTTTGGAGAGGCCCGCACGCACGACCTGGAACTCTTTGACCTGGAGTTCCGCGAAGGAGGCAAGGAGAGCGCCCATTACCGGTTCAGGGAGAATTCGCCATTCCCGGGCGTGATGCTCACCAACGACGGCGTCTATCAGAACATTGTGCCGGAGAGCCGCATTATGATGTCGTCTGTCATGAGTTTGGGAGGCCGCTGTATCTCGACTTCGCTCGCAACGTTTGAGTTTTTGGAAGCGGCGGACGGCGGGACCGACCTGCTCTTCACCCACCACGGCGCGTTCCTCGAAGGCTCTGGAGGTCCGGAAATGCGCGAAATGGGGTGGAAGACGCTGTTCGAAAGACTGACGGAAGAGATCGCGCGCCCATGAACCAGAAGAGACCAGACGCGGACGTTGTCTTTCAGGCGCTCGGCGACGCCACGAGACGCCGCATGCTGGAAAGAATCAGCCGCGGCCCGATTTCCGTCTCACAACTGGCGGAGCCGTTCGACATGACGCTGGCCGCCGTGGTGCAGCACCTCCAGGTGCTGGAAGAATGTGGCTTGATTACAACGCAAAAAACCGGCCGCGTTCGAACATGCAGCATCGAACGCGCCGGTTTTGAAGTAGCGGAAGAATGGATTGCCGCTCGCCGTTCGCTCTGGGACAAGCGTTTCGACGCGCTCGGCGACCTACTGAGCGAATCTTCTTAACCCACGTTCTTAGCCAATTTTGAACGGCGGCTTCAGGAGCTTGTTGGCGTCCTTGTTGTTGGAGAAGAGACCCTTTTCGGCGTCCCACTCCAGCTTGCCTTCGGTGCGCTGAGCGATCACGCCAAGCAGCATCCACTCGACGAACGGCACCGCGACGTTGAAGTTCGAGGCGGCCGGATCGCCACCCTTGGCGGATCGAATCCAGTCCTGATAGTGACCGGGCGAGCGCGTGAGGAGCGGAGTCGGGAACTTGTAATCCTTCATCTTTTCGGCGGCCGGGATGAGGCGCGTGTCTTCACCGTAGGTGCCGGTGGTCATCATGCCTTTATCGCCGATGAAGAGGCTGCCGTTGGGGTCTGCCGGCTTGAGCTGGGAGACGGCCATGAAGCGATCGTAGTCGAAGACTGAACCGACAAAACCATTGGGCGCAGGGGGTGGAGGCGGCGCTTCTCCTGGTTTGCGCGGAATGCGCGGCAGATCGCCGAGCAGTTCGCCGGCGGGGACGCCATCGATCTTCGGCGATTCCGTCATGCCGTCATGCCAGAAGATTTTCACTGGCGGCATGTTGCCGCGGGCCGGGAAGTCATAGCGCAGCACCGACTTCTTCGGATACATGAAGGGGCTGGTCCCTTCCTTGAAGATGCATTCGACGCTGGTGGGCGCGCCGAGCCGTAGCGCCATGTTGGGCGCGCCAAGGATGTGGCAGGCCATATCGCCGATGGCGCCGCAGCCGAAATCGAAAAAGCCGCGCCAGTTGAACGGCTGATAGAAGTTGCCGTACTTATTCGGATAACCTTCGCCACCGGTTGTATAGGGACGCTTTTCGAGCGGACCCTGCCAGAGCGCCCAATCGAGCGTGGCAGGCGGATCGTTGGGGGCGGGAATCGACGTGAGCCCCTGCGGCCACCACGGGCGGTCCGTCCATGCGTGAACTTCGGTGACGTTGCCGATCTCGCCGGCCCAAACCATTTCGGCGGCCTGGCGGGTTCCTTCATTCGAGTAGCCCTGGTTGCCCATCTGGGTCGCAACCTTATATTTCTGGGCCGCCGCGAGCATGGCGCGCGCTTCCTCGATCGTATGGACGAGAGGTTTCTGCACGTAGACATGCTTGCCACGCTCCATGCAGGCGATGGCCGCGGTGGCATGCATGAAATCCGGGATGGTGACGATGCAGGCGTCGATATCCTTGCCCAGCGTGTCGAGCATCTTGCGGAAGTCTTTGAATTTGGGGACGTCCGGATACTGTTTAAACTTGTTGGCGGCCTGCTTGTCGTCCACGTCGCAGAGCGCGACGATGTTTTCATGACGGCAGCCGTCGATATCGCTGGAAGCCTTGCCGCCCGCGCCGATGGAGGCGATGTTCAGCTTCTCGTTGGGCGATTTATAGCCGGCGAAGCTGAGGGACGGCACAGCGCCGAAGCCGCCCGCCGGAATCGCGCCGGCGAGGAGAGATCCGTAGAAAAAATAACGTCTCGTGAATGTTTGGCTCATGGCAGAAACCTTGTTGGCGGGGAAAATTCCGCGCCGATCATCATCATATAACGTTTACGAAGGCGCTGCTGAATCGTGGACGGTCTCCGCGAGCGGAGTGTATGCATCGCTGATGCATAATGGTATGCATGAGAACCACCCTGATTATCGACGACAAATTGCTGGAGCGAGCGCGTCATCTTTCAGGTATAGAGGAAAAGACCTCATTGGTACGCGCTGGCCTGGAAGCTCTGATCGCGCGCGAAAGCGCCAAACGCCTGGCGGCTCTTCACGGCAGCGATCCAAAAGTTGAAATGCCGCGACGCCGCCGGTCTGCCGCATGATGGTTTTGGCCGACACTTCCATCTGGGTCGATCATTTTCGCGGTGGCGATCCCGCTCTGGCGGATTTGTTGAACAGTGCCTCCGTTCTCATGCATCCGTTCGTGCTTGGCGAACTGGCATGCGGCAATCTCGCAAGACGCTCACAGGTACTTACGGAACTGACGGAGTTACCCGCCGCGGTTCGGGCGGAAGATGCGGAAGTTATGGAACTGATCGAGACCAGAAAGTTGTACGGGCTTGGTATTGGCTGGGTGGATGCCCATCTGATTGCGTCGGCACTGCTGTCAGACTGCGACCTGTTGACGGCTGATCAGCGTCTGAAGAAAGCCGCCCGGCAGGCCGGCGCCCGGGCTTAGCGGAGTTTGCTCGCCGCGGTCAGGATCATCGCCAAATTCCAGACGACGAGCGCGGCGTACCAGTAATTCGCGAACGAGAGCAGCTTCACGCGTCCGCTCACGACGCAAAGGCCGCCGATTGCCAGGCCAACTACCTTGGACGCGGCGACGCCCACGGCGGGTGTGGTGTTGTGGATCAGCTTCACGATGAACGGGCTGACTTCATGGGCGCCGAGTTTGAAGCCGACCATCGTCGTCAGAAAGTCCAGAAGCTGCAGATAGACAAAAACCTGAATGACAAGCATCACGCACCGACCTTGATTCGAAATTCCGCCATCACGATAAACGCCGCTACACCCACTGCAATCATTGCGCCATGCGGGAGCCGCATTCCCTTTGACTTCGTTACGTCGAGCTCTTCGCTCGAATGATGAGGCGCGCGCAGCTTCGTCAGATCGCTGATGATGAACGACAGATTGAAGAACGTATGCCGCACGCGGCCGCGCAGGAGCAGAATCACCATCGCGATGATTCCGCCGAGGATGGCCGTCAGAAGAAAAACCCAGAAGCAATTGCGGGGACCGACGATCGCGCCCACGGCAGCCAGTAGCTTCACGTCGCCGGCGCCACGCGCCTTCAGTAAATAGAGAGGGAAATACAGCGCGAACCCGAGCCCCAGGCCTTCAGCGGCGTGTCCCAGTCCGGACCATCCGCCGGATAAAAGATTCCATGCAAATCCGGCAATAATTCCCGCCAGCACCAGCCAGTTCGGGATGCGGCGAAAACGGATATCATAGACCGCGGCAGTCAGCGTAAGGGCCGCCAACAGGGCCTGCGCTGCTATCGGAAGTGTGGGCTGCGTGAGCATCCTAGCAAAATGAGTATAGCCCGAATCTAACCAACGACAGCGCGAAAAACGGGCCAATTAACTAAAGTTAGATTCTGGTACGTCAACCGGATCTGTATACTCTCTTCGCGTGTTTTAACGCTGGCTCGCTTCGCCCGCGGTGACGCGGCGATTGAATTCCGCCGAGCGATTCCGCGGCACGCTGAGGCTTTTCCAGTTCGGCCCGGCGAGATGCTTGGCGAGGAAAACGATCTGTCCAATGTGGCTCGAGTAGTGCGCGACCTGGCGATTGATCGCCTGCATCACCGAATGCGGTTCGCTGCGAATCGTGATGGTGCGGGTGAGGTCCGCGTCTGTTAAGGGCTCGATCGCATCGAAGACGAGCTTCCATCCGGTTTCCCATCGTTCGAGCAGCGCCTCGCGTGTGGCGGCCGGTTCGACGAATTCGGAATCGCGGTTGCGGTCGGGCTTTTCACCGTCGCTCGTGAGAAAGTTCGTCCAGCGCGAGCGCATGTTGCCGGTCATGTGTTTGACGATCAGCGCAATCGAATTCATCTCGCCATCGAGCGTGGCAAAGAGCTGATCGTCGGAAAGCTGCGCCATTGCGCCTTCGGCCATCTTTTTGTATTGGCGGAAAACCGCGAGCGATTCTTCGATGTAAGAAGTGGTGAACTGGTGGGGCATGTTTATTCTCCGGACGTAGCGGCATTCTCGCGCCTGCCAGTGCGCAGGCGGATGCCGCTCCAGGCTTCACAGATGACGATGGAGTTGAAAGGATTCCGCGTTTCATAGCGGACCGATGCGGGTCCCACCATGCGCATACGATCTTCCGGGAGGCGTCGCGCCATCGCGGAAGCATCCTGCGCGACGGTGTAGATCACGCCGCTGACGGAATACGTGTAGGTGATGATGTCGCCATCGACATCGGTAATCTCGCAATCGCCGATTTTGCCGTTGCCAAGCAGGCCGTCACGGCGGCGGCGCTCCGCTTCTTCCGGCTTCAATGGCGGATGCAGGAATCGCCAGACGATAAAACCGAGAGTAGCAGCGAGCGCGAGCGCGCCGACAGAAAAACTTAACCACCGGACGGTTTCGGCGGACATGCCGTAACCTTCGGCTACTGCTTCGCGAAGACTTTGTTGTAGTCTTTGAGGAACTGATCGAGACCCTTATCGGTGAGCGGATGGTTGAAGAGCTGATCCATCACCTTGAACGGCAGGGTTCCGATGTGAGCGCCGGCGAGCGCGGCATCCACGACGTGCAGGGGTCCGCGCAGCGAAGCCGCGAGCACCTGTGTATCGTAATCATAATTCTGATAGATCTGGACCACCTGATGGATCAGGTCCATGCCGGTGGCGCCAATATCATCCAGACGGCCGACAAACGGACTGATGAAATAAGCGCCGGCTTTGGCGGCGATCAGTGCCTGCGCGGCGGAGAAGCAGAGCGTCACATTGACGCGGATGCCTTCTTTGCTGAGCGCGGAACACGCCTCGATTCCGTCGCGGATGAGCGGCAGCTTCACGATCACATTCTTGTGAATCTTCGCCAGGTCGCGCCCTTCGACGATCATCGCCTTCGCTTCGGTTGACACGACTTCGGCGCTGATGGGGCCGTCAACAATGTCGCAGATGGCGGCGATCTGTTCTTTGATCGGCTTTCCCTCTTTGGCGATCAGCGAGGGGTTGGTGGTTACACCATCCACAATTCCCCATTTCGCGCCGGCGCGCAGTTCATCGAGATTCGCGGTATCCAGGAAGAATTTCATTTGACTCTTAGTATATCGAGGCGCGAGGGAGTTACCAGGCGAGAAGGAGCTTGCCGATGTGGGTACTGCTTTCGATCAGGGCGTGGGCCTGCGCCGCTTCTGCTGCCGGGAAAACCTTTTGGATGACGGGCCGGATGGCGCCCGATTCGATCAACGGCCAGATGACGTCATGCAGCCGGCGCGCGATTGCGCCTTTAAAGGCGACGGGTCGTATCCGCAATGTGGAGCCCGTTACGGTGAGACGGCGGCGCATCAGCAGGTTCATGTCGAGCGTGGCTTTCGAACCCCCGAGAGTCGCGATGGTCACGAGGCGGCCTTCTTCCGCGAGCGCTTCGAGTTCGCGCGGCGCGTACGAGCCGGAGACCATATCGAGAATCACATCGGCGCCCCGGCCACCGGTGAATTCGCGGACTCTTTCCACAAAGTCTTCCGTCTGATAGTTGATGGCGCGCGAGCCGAGCGCCTCGCAGGCCCGGCATTTTTCGTCGCTGCCCGCGGTTGCGAAAACAAGATGGCCGAGAGCGTGCGCCATCTGAATCGCCGTGACGCCGATGCCGCTCGATCCACCCTGCACGAGAAGGCTTTCATTTCCGCTGAGCCGCCCGCGATCGAATACGTTGCTCCAGACTGTGAAAAAGTTTTCGGGAAGCGCCGCTGCTTCTTCCACGCTCAACCGCTTCGGTACGGGCAGGCATTGCACGAGCGGCGCGGCCGCGTACTCGGCATATCCACCGCCGGTCAGCAGGACGCAGACAGCATCGCCCTGTTTCAGACCGAAGGGATTGTCGCCGGAAAAATCTCCGTCGACCATGACGCCCGAAACTTCCAGGCCTGGAATATCGGAAGCGCCTGGCGGAGGCGGATAGTTTCCCATGCGCTGAAAAACATCCGGGCGATTCACTCCGGACGCCTTCACCTGGATCAGCACCTCTCCGGCGCCTGGTTTCGGCGTGGGCCGCTCGGCGATCCGGAGCGCGTCAGGTCCACCAGGCTGCTGAATTTCCACCACTCGCATTGCACTCTGATGATGCCATGATGGAGGCATGGGACGCCTGCTCATAGGCGCGGGAATTGTGCTGGTTGTCGCGGGGCTGCTGGTAATCGGCGCAGAGCGCGTTGGCATCCGGCTGGGCTCATTACCGGGCGATATCAAGGTGCAGGGCCGCCGCGGGTCTTTCTATTTTCCGGTTGTGACCTGTATTCTGCTCAGCGCGATTCTGTCGCTGATCGCATGGTTTTTCAACCGCCGGTAGCTTTGGCCTCTGATTTGCTCACCTCCGTGACAGGAGGCAGCATGGACGCTCTCTTCGAGGAATTGGTCGGCGTGGATTCCGGCGCGGCTCTGAAGTTTTTCGTGGAAAATCTGCGGGAGACGGCCGGAAACCAAAGCCTCCGCGAAGATGAAACGCTCTACGTTGCGAGCATTCTGGCGCATTACGCCCAGACATCGCGTGCGGACGCCGGGTCAATTCCGCCGATGGCGAATCTTTCGGAAGTGTTCGACGCCTTCATTCTGCATATGCCGGGATTGAACGATTCCGAAATCCTGGAGATTGGCGCATCGCAAATCCTGCTGTTCGCAGGTTTTTTTCGCGATCAGATGGCGCGGCGTCACAACGTGGAGTGGTATGACCAGCTCGGGCGTTCGATGTACGAGCGCGCGAGTCACTACACGGCCGATATGAAGAAGCGCGCGCTGCTCGATCACATGTCGGCGTCTTTTCCGTTCTGGACAATTCGCTGCCGCGACGTGAGCCGGCAGTGCCGCGAGAATCATCTGCTGCTGCGGTTGAACTGAAGGACTCCGTTAATCGTGGTGTTCGTCCGCGATCTCAAAATCCGCGGTGCGAACCACGTCCTCTGACGCGGCAGAATCGTGCACCGTCATCTCCAGACGATATGAGCCGGGTTTCAACAAGTCGCTCGGAATTCGTTTGGCAAACGGAATCACGGGTGAGCCGGGATGAATGTATTCCTTCAAGCCAGCCTCGCCGGACGCGTACTTCTCGATGCCCGTGTTTCTATCTATGATGCGGTAGGCCATCGCAACCACCGGGCTTGCCTTCCCGGCCAGACTCCGGTCATAGATTTCGGTGGAGAAAAGCAGGGGGCTGGAGCTGTCGAACCGGGTGTCCGTTGTCGTGCTGAAAGTGATCCAACCAATTCTGAGGGCGCGCTGATTGGGCGCAACGGCCTCAGTCCGCGGCGCAGCGCCGGCCAGATAGCCCTGACGGCTGAAGACATCCACGCCGCGGCGCGCGACTTTCACGTTGAGCTCATGATAGGTTCCATCGAGCGCGGCGGGATCAAAGCTCAGCGTGTAACCCATGTGTGAATCTTCGAAGATGTGCTGGAGCGCGTTCCGCAGATCCATGGGGGATGCCGCGTCGCCGGCCGTCTGCCGGGCCCATTCCTGAAAGTCCGGCCCGAACTGCCAATCCGTGACGGCCGGAATTGCAGATCTTGCGGCGACCCGGACGGAACCGTTCAGCGCCGTGACATTGGGTTGCATCTCGACAGGAAAAATCGCGACGTTTGCCGCGTTCAAAGAATGCAGAGTGCGGAGGACGTCGGCGTTGAACTGCGAATCCTGCGTGCCGCCAGGGCGGATAAAATCACGCGCGATCCAGACGAGATTCTTGCGTCCTGGAAGATCCCCCAGTTCTTCAGCAATGACTTCGAGAACCTTTAACTGGGTCATCGGATGGTCGATGGCGGAATTGTTTTGCACCGGCCAGAGATCGATCAGCGCTTTCGTTCGCTTCGCCGGGCTATCGGTCGCTTCCGAGATGACGCGGAAGTCATTATCCAGGACGCAAACGGCGACGGGCTCGTCCGCTGGAAGATTTTGAAGAACATCGGCGATCGCCTGGCGGGCGGACATTTCCCCCAACGTGTCGGCGCCATATCGGTCGAGGAAGATCACCGTTTGCGCGGGCGCCGGATCTTTTGATGCTGCTGCTGTGAAAGCGCGGATTCCCTGTTCTTCTCCGTTGTCGAAGAGCTGGAAATCTTTTTGCGTGAGCCCGGAGACCGGGCCGCTGTGATCGCGCACCGCGACCTGAACCTGCACCAGCTGGGTTGCGGATGGGA
>DASYCD010000082.1:0-19615 GCA_036500405.1 Bryobacteraceae bacterium | reverse complement strand
CGCGTGCGCGCGAATGACGGCGGGGAGCAGAGGCAGAAGCTTGTCCACTACGCGTTGGTTCTCTTCGACGAAGCGCACGCCGGAAGAGGGCGCCACGCTGAGGCGTCCGTCATGCTCGCGCTGCCGGATCAGGCGCCTGTGCAGATCGGCCACCCAGCCCTGCTGTGCGATCCGCACCCACATTTCGTAATCGCCCGCGACGGTGAAGGATTCATCAAAGGGTCCCGCTGCGATTAACGCGGATCGCCGGACGGTGACCGTCGAAAGGCTGCCGGGAAGGCAGCCTTCGTAGAACAGGCGCTGCAGGCAATGCGCGCCGCTGAATGCATCGGGCGCGGGCCGGGTGCCCCAGGCGCCGGTCTCACGGCTCTTGTTGTCCATCTGAGGCGGAGCAAATCACGAGGGCGATCTTCGCGTTTGCTTCGAGATATTCCGATTCGACAGCCAGACACTCAGGGACAAGCGCATCATCCTGACAGAGGAAGCGCACAAAGGGAGCGGTCGCATGCGCCGTCAGCCGATTGAGATTGGCGAACAGCCCCATATTGCGGTCATTGAGGAAAACTCGCACGCGCGGATCGCGGTACTCCGTGAGCATAGCGCGCGAGGAATCGGAAGAGCAGTCGTCCCCCAGCAGCAATTCGAAATCGTCCATCGTCTGCGCCAGCACGGAGTCGATGCATTCCCGCAGGAACGCCTCGCCATTGAAAACCGGCACAATGACGGAAACTTTCGGCATGCAGGCTTAGATCGTTTTCGTGGAGCCGCCGTCGATGTCGATCAGCGAGCCATGGAGCGACCGGCCGTTCGGCCCCACGATGAATCCCACGAGCGCGGCAATTTCCTCGGGTTCCGCCACGCGCGTGACCTTCTCCTGCCGGATAAAAGCTTCGAGCGCAGCCTCGCGCGTTATATTTCCTTCTGCGGCGATGGACGAAAGCCGCGTTTCGAGCCGCGCGGTGCGCACTGGGCCGGGATTCACGCAATTCACCTGCACGCCCTCTGTCACGCCCTGGTCAGCCATCGCTTTGGTGAACGAAAGCAGCGCGGCGTTGACGGAGCCGCCGATGGTGAACTGCGCGCCGGGCGTGCGTCCGCCTGAGCCGGAAATGAACACCACCGATCCACGGCGCGCCCGCAGGTGCGGCCATGCGCTCCGTGTCAGCCGAACAGCGCCGAAGAATTTCAGGGCGAAGCCATCCTGCCAATCTGCGTCGGTGAGGTCTTCGAAATTGCCGCGTTTGGTCGCGCCGGCATTGCTCACCAAAATGTCGATGCTGCCGAACCGCGCGAGCGCCTCCGCCGCGATTTGCCCGGCGCCTTCAGATTCGCGCAGATCTGCCGCGAAACTCGCCGCCGCCCCACCTGCCTGCGTGATCTCCCCAACGGCTGAGGCGAGCAGAGCCGCATCCCGCGCGGTGAGGAGAACATTCGCGCCCTCCGACGCCAGATGCAGCGCTATGGCGCGTCCAATCCCGCGGCTCGCGCCGGTAATAATCGCCGTCTTTCCCGCCAGTGTCTTCATTCGCTTCACTGTATCCTGCTGATATGATTCGTGAAGTGGAGGAGATGACCGAAGTACCCATTGGCCGAATCCGGACTGAGGACCATGTCGTCGCAGACGAGGACGTGATCACCTTTTTGGGCGAGGGAAATTCGCGCGTGCTCTCCACCCCGCGCATGATCCTCTTCATGGAGCGCACCTGCCGCAACATGATAGCGGAAGTGCTGCAGGAGGGGTTTTCCACGGTCGGCATGCACGTGAATATCTGGCACCTCGCCGCCGCAAAAGAGGGAGCAACGGTGACCTACAAGGCCGAGTTGCTCAAATGCACTTCGCGCCGCTGCGAGTTCCGCGTGGAAGCCCGGTCGGGCGATACACTCGTCGGCGAGGGTACGCATCTTCGCGCCATCATCGACACAAGCCGCTTCGCAAAAGCCTGACCGGCGTGTTCGCTGTTAAACTGGTTCGTTAAACGTGGTTCATTACACTCGGTTTATTAAACAATGGCTATCAGCTCCGATCTGCTCGAAATCCTTATCTGCCCGGCCTGCCGCGCCAAGGTTGAACTCAAGCCCGACGGAAGTGGACTGCGCTGCGTCTCCTGCCATCGCCTCTATCCCGTCCGCGACGACATTCCCGTCATGCTGATCGACGAAGCGGTCATTGACGAGTAGCGCCCGCGTGCCGGCTCAGACCGACATCATCGAAAAGCTGCCGAAACAGAGCCGCGTTGCCGTCATCCGCCTGCGGTCGCTCGGCGACTGCATTTTACTGACTCCCGCGATTCAAATCCTGCACCACGCGCGGCCCGATCTCAGCATCGGCGTTGTGGTGGAAGACAGGTTTGCGGACGTGTTCCGGGGAAATCCGGCAATTGCGGAAGTGCTGCCGCCGACGGTGCGGGATATCCGCGCTTTCGGACCGTCGCTCTGCCTGAATCTGCACGGCGGCAGCCGCAGCGCGCGGCTGACCATGCTCTCCGGAGCGGATATTCGCGCAGGGCTCGACATCTTCCGCCCCACACTCGTCTACAACACCTTGATCCCCACGGCGCAGGAGATTCTCGGAATCACGCGGCGCGTTCATACCACGGAGCACATGGCGTCGACGATGTTCTATCTCGGCGTGGAACGCACCTGGATTCCGCGCGCCTTCGTACCGGCTCCTGAGGGACGTTCGCAGCACGCGCCAGCGGGCGCTTACGCCGTGTTTCATCCGCTGGCCGCAACGCCGGAGAAGACGTGGCCCGCCGCGTCTTTTGTGGAAGCCGCCGAATTCGTCTCAAAAAATCTGGGACTCGATCCCGTATTCATCGGCGGCCCTGGTGAAAGTCTTTCCGCGTTCTCGCAATGGCGAATTGTCAGCGGAGCGCAACTGCGCGAAGTTGCGCAGTTGATGCGAGACGCCTCGCTGTTTCTCGGCAATGATTCCGGCCCTGCGCATCTCGCCGCCGCGTTCCGTCTCCCGCTTGTGGCGCTCTTCGGCCCGTCCGATTCCGAAATCTGGTCCCCGTGGCGAACGGTCGGCAAGGTCATAAAAGCAGAAGGCCCGATCTCGAACATTCCCGTTGCCGACGTCATTCGCGGTCTCGAGCGCGTCTATTCCGTTCAGGAGGCGAATCGTTGAAAGACGTTCTGCGCCTTGCGAGCTACACGCGCCGCTACTGGTATCTGGTGGCTGTGTCGGTCGTCCTGATGGCGGTGATGGGGCTGATGACCTCATTTCGCGTTCTCCTGATCAAGGAAATTCCGCGCATTCTCAATCCCTCCGGCGATCCGGGGCCTGAAAAACTTTTCACGGTGCCGATCATGCATCGCGATATCTACCTGGAGCAGTTCTTTCCGCCCGAAATCCACAACGTATTCACGATCTTCGCGATCGCGATGATTCTGGTTTTTTTCATTCGGGGTCTCTGCGACTACCTCGGCGATTATGTGACCAACTTCGTCGGGCTCTCCATCGTGACGGATCTGCGGAACGAAGTCTTCGATAAGCTGCTGCGTCACGGCGCGGGATTCTTCGCTGCCACATCCACCGGACAACTAATGGCGTCGGTGATGAGCGATATCGAGCGTGTCCAGACCGCCTGCTCCGACATGTTCGCGGACATGCTGCGCCAAAGCTTTTCAGCGATGGGGCTGCTGATCGTCATCTTTGCAACCTCCTGGAAGCTGGCGTTTTTCAGCTTCGCGCTGTTTCCGTTCGTGCTGCTCCCCACGGCGAAACTGGGCCGCAGAATCCGCCGCTCCAGCCGCAAGACGCAGGATTCCGTCGGCGATCTCAATCAGGTGCTGCAGGAAGCCATTTCCGGCCAGCAGGTGGTGAAAGCCTTCAGCGCCGAAAAATACGAGTTTCTGCGATTCCGCGCCGCTGCGTCGCGTTTACTGAAAACCAATATGCGAAAGGTTCTGCTGCAGGGCATTCCTTCGCCTTTCATCGAACTGACGGGCGCGGTGACTTTCATCGGGCTGTTCTGGTATGGACGTGAGCTGATCAAAGCCCACGTTCTGAGCGGCACCGATTTCGCCGCATTCCTGCTCGCCCTCCTTTTCCTCTACGAGCCGGTCAAGCGCCTCACCAATCTCTATAACCTCTTTCAGCAGGCAATCGGCGCATCGGAGAAAGTATTCGCGTATCTGGATCAGCCGGAGGAAATCGCGAGCCGCGAAGGCGCCCAACGTCTGGAAGGATTCCGGGAACATCTCGTTTTCGACCACGCAAGCTTCCGCTATCCCGGCGCGACCGGGGTACAGATTGATGACGTTTCGCTCGAGATCCGCAGCGGTGAAATCGTGGCGCTGGTCGGGTCGAGCGGCGCCGGCAAAACCACGCTCGCCAGCATGCTCCCGCGCTTCCTCGATGCAATGGAAGGCTCCGTGAAAATCGACGGCGTCGATATTCGCGATCTCACGCTCGATTCGCTGCGCCGGCAGATCAGCCTGGTGGCACAGGATACCTTCCTCTTTAACGACAGCGTAACCGCCAACATCGCCTATGGCGATGAGCACCCGGATCGCAAACGCGTCGAAGACGCCGCCCGCGCCGCTCACGCGCACGAGTTCATCGCGGAGATGCCTTACGGGTATAAGACCGTGATCGGCGACCGCGGCGTCAGGATCTCCGGCGGTCAGCGGCAACGCCTGGCCATCGCCCGCGCGCTCTACCGCAATGCGCCGATCCTGATTCTTGACGAAGCGACCTCACACCTCGATACCGAATCCGAAATGCTGGTTCAGACGGCGCTGAGCAACCTGATGACGGGACGCACGGTGGTCGTGATTGCGCATCGCATTTCCACCATTCGCCGCGCGCACAAGATTGTGGTAATGGAGCAGGGAAGGATTGCCGAGACCGGCAACCATGAGGAACTGATGGCCCATGGAGGCATTTACCATCGCCTCCATGAGCTTCAGAATGTTGTCTGGACGGATGACTAAACTGGCTAAGCTACAGCCGCTTCGGCGTCGAGAACGCTGGCTGCGCCGTGAATTACGCTCGCGATCCGCACCGCCGCCAGAATCGTCTCTTCCGTGACGCCCTTTTCGCGCAGCACATTTTCGTGGGACGCCACGCATGCGCCGCAGCCGTTGATGGCCGAGACCGCGATGCACCACAGCTCGAAATCCAGCGGGTCAGAAGCATGCGAACGAATTGCCTGCATGCGCAACCGCGCCGGAATTTCCGAATACCGCGCATTCCCGCTCAGGTGCTGGAATCGGTAATAGATGTTGTTCATCCCCATGATGGCCGCCGCGGATTTGGCGGCCCCCATGGCCTCGGGAGAGAGGTGCTGGCTCGCCTTCTCCAGCACCGCTCCCATTAAATGCGGATTCCTCGACGCCACCGCCGAAGCGACCGCCGTACCCCACGTCTGCTGCTCGGTGAGTTCCGGTTGCTTCAGCACGTTCTGAAGATTGATCTTCAGATCGCGCGCGTAGTCGGGAAACAGCTCGTACACGCGATCCATGTCAGACCTTGAGGACAGCTTCGCCCTTCTGCCAGTTGCAGGGGCAGAGTTCATCAGTCTGCAGCGCATCCACCACGCGCAGCACTTCCTGCGGATTACGGCCCACCGAGAGGTCATTCACCGAGACGAAACGGATGATGCCTTCGGGATCCACCACGAACGTGGCGCGCTGTGCGACGCCGGCCTTGCGGTCCAGAATTCCGAGCGCTTCGCAGAGCTCGCGCTTGATATCGGCCAGCATGGGGAAGGGCAGGTCCTTCAGATCGGCATGATGCGTGCGCCATGCCAGGTGGACGAATTCCGAATCCGTGCTGCCGCCCAGAATCTGCGCGTCGCGATCGGCAAAATCTGAGTTCAGCTTGCCGAATGCCGCGATCTCGGTCGGGCACACGAAGGTGAAATCTTTCGGCCAGAAGAAGTAAACCTTCCACTTGCCTTTGTAATCCTTGTCGGTGATGGTTTTGAACGCCGATTTCGGGTCGGTCGAAACGGTGGCGTCCAGACTGAATTGCGGAAAATTATCTCCTACTCCAAGCATGTTATGAGTGTTGTCTCCTTAGATTGATAAAACTATTTGTGAAGCTGCCCAATTTTCGCGGCCAGCACGAAATCGTTTTCGCTCAGACCGTCGATACTATGGGTGAAAATCGTGACCTCCACTCGCCCCCAGGCGAGCAGAAGATCGGGATGATGGCCTTCCTGTTCGGCAATTTCGCCGGCGCGGTTGACGAAGTCCAGCCCTTGTTTGAAATCGGGAAAACGAAAGACGCGGTGAAGATGATGACCCTGCGGCGCTTCCCAGCCGGGGATCTCTTTGAGAAGCTCCTGCACGCGATCCGTTGTCAGTTTTGGAACGCCGCCTTCGCAGGGTACGCAACGTTTGTCGGTTAGTGACATTTCGAGCACACTCCTCTCACGACAATCTCATAAGAGCGGATGGAGCGCACGCCCACGCGCTTGCGCTCCAGCGCCGGTACTTCGAACCACTCGAGATCTTCCACGCCCCCGCAGCGGTCGCAGACAAAATGATGGTGCGGATGCAGGCAAGCGTCATAGCGCGCCGCGTTCCCATCCAGCTTGAATTCACGAACCAGCCCGGCCTCCGCCAGCGTATGCAGCGTGTTGTAAACCGTGGCTCGGGAAGCCTGGGCATGGCGCTTATTCAGCGCCGGCCAAAGCTCTTCCACGGTCGAGTGATCCGGATGATGCATCAGATAATCGAGCACCGCGACTCGCTGCGGCGTGCAGCGAAGTCCAGCCTCCCGGATGGCCTTTTCAATTTTGATGGATTCCAATTTCGACATGAGTCTAAAATTAGACTAATTCCAATATAGCACAAGAGCCCAATCCATCAAGCGCGCCGGAGAGAATGGAAGTAATGAATCTCGCGCCCGCACGAAAAGCCGCCTTCGCCGCTCTGCTCGCGGTGGAACGCGGTGCGTGGTCCGCCGAAGCGCTCGCCGCCAAATCCGAGCATCTCGACTCACGTGACGCCGGGCTCGCGTCCGATATCGTCTTCGGCGTTCTCCGCCGCCGCGGCGAGCTCGACGCGTTGATTCGCTCTTATTCGAAAGTGCCGCCCGAGCAAATCGATCCCGAAATCTGGATCGCGCTCGAAATGGCTTTCTATCAGCTCAAATTTCAAGATCGCGTTCCAGCCCACGCGATCGTGAATGACGCTGTCGAACTCGCCCGCCGTGCTGGAAACGACCTGGCCGCCAATTTCGTGAACGCCATTCTGCGCCAGTCTCAGCGGAAGCCGGTCGATATTTCGGAATCGCTTTCGACGCCATCCTGGCTGCTCGATCGCTGGACAAAGCAATACGGCTCCGAAGCCGGGCAGGGAATCGCTCGGGCCAGCCTGACCATCCCCGAACGCTACATCCGCGTGGGTAGCGCCGAGCCACCCGCGGGCGCCGAAGCCACCGATGTCTCCGGCTGCTATCGGCTCCCGCAGGGCGATGCGAAACCATTCCGTTTCCAGGACATTTCTGCGCAGGCCGTCGTGCCTCTGTTGCAACTCCAGCCTGGCCACACCTTTTTGGACCTCTGCGCTGCCCCCGGTAACAAAACGGCGCAGGCTATTGAAACACCCGTACGAGCCATCGCCGCCGAATTTCATCCGAGCCGGGCCCGAACGCTTTCTCCCCTGAATGTCCCCGTTGTCGTGCTGGACGCCCGCAATCCGCTCCCGTTCAGCCGCCCCTTCGACCGCATTCTGATCGACGCCCCCTGCTCCGGAACCGGCACCCTGGCCCGCAATCCCGAAATCAAATGGAAGCTCGAGCCGGAAGATTTCGCTCCACTCCAGGAGCGCCAGATCGCGATCCTGCGCAACGGCCTCGCGCAACTCGCCCCGGACGGCCTTCTTGTCTACTCCACCTGCTCGCTCGAACCCGAAGAGAACGAAGACGTGGTGGCCGCATCTGGCGCGAAAGTCATCCAGACCATGCACCGCATTCCCGGCCGCGATCCTGGCGATGGATTTTTCGCGGCCGTCCTCTCACGCTAAGCGATAATCAGGGAAAGACGATGCCTCACATCCTCCCCTCCATTCTTTCGGCCGACTTCGCCCGCCTCGGCGAAGAAATCGCAAGTGTGGAGCGCGGAGGGGCCACCATGCTGCACGTCGACATCATGGATGGCCACTTCGTCCCGAACCTGACGATCGGCCCGCCGGTTGTCGAATCCATCCGCAAAATCACGAAGACCGTCCTCGATGTCCACCTCATGATCACGGACCCCGACAAGTACGCGCCGCTCTTCGTCGAAGCCGGCGCAAACCAGGTCTCGGTTCATTACGAAGCCGCCACGCATCTCGATCGCACCGTCCGCAATATCCAGTCGCTCGGCGCGAAAGCGGGCGTGGTGATCAACCCAGCCACCCCGGTCGGCGTGCTCGAAGACATTCTGGACGTGGCCGATTACATCCTGGTGATGAGCGTGAACCCCGGTTTCGGCGGCCAGAAATTCATCCCGAACGCCCTCAAAAAGATCCAGCGGCTCGACCGGACGCGCCGTGAGCGCGGCCTCAATTTTAAGATCGAAATCGACGGCGGCGTCAACCGGCAAAACGTCGAATCCATCGTCCGGGCGGGATGCGACTGGCTGGTGGCCGGGTCCACCGTCTTCCACAGTGAAAATTCCACCGCAACTGTGCGGGACCTGCAGCGCCTGGCCGAGGGCGCGCTGGCCGTACGTGTCTGAATCTACAATATTTAAATCCTCGCCGAACCTGGCAACCGGAATGCCACCCGAAGTGGTCTAATAGGAAGAGTTACCGATGTATTCACCGAACCCCCTATTCCGCAATCCTTTGCTGTCGGTGGCAGGTCTCGCCCTCTCCGTGAACCTGCTGTGCGGCTTCGGCCTCTTTCACCACAAGAAGTACGAAACGGCCATCACCAAAGACACGCTTCAGCCCGATAAAGTGTTGTTCGATAAGGCAGTTAAGAACATCGAAAAGGGCCAGTACCTGACGGCGCGCATCACGCTGAACACGCTGATCAATACCTACGACACCAGCGAATATCTGGCGAAGGCCAAGCTGGCGATCGCCGATAGCTGGTTCCGGGAAGGCGACGCGCATGGGCTCGCGCAGGCTGAAATCGAATACAAGGATTTCATCCTGTTCTACCCGAACATGGAAGAGGCCGCCGAGTCGCAGTCGAAGATTTGCGACATCCACATCAAGCAGATGGTGCAGCCGGATCGCGACAACGCCGAAGGGCAGCGCGCCGAGGACGAATGCCGCGCGGTCATCACCCAGTTCCCGAATTCCAAGTTCGCGGAGCCCGCTCAGCAGAAGGTTCGTAATGTTCAGGAGATCCTGGCCGACAAGGAATACCGCACCGCCGAGTTCTACTACAGCCGCGGCGCGATGCCGGCCGCCGAAGGCCGCTACGCCTATCTCGCCCAGCAGTATCCGCTCTACAGCAACGTCGACGACGCGCTCTGGAAGCAGGCCGACACGTTCCGCAAGATGGGTGACCGTTTCGAAAACCAGGAAGCCGAGGCGCTGACGAAAATTGTCCGCGACTACCCGGCGAGCTACCACCTGGCTGACGCCAAAGCGCGGCTGTCAGCGATGAAGCGCCCCATTCCCGAATCGGATCCTGTGGCGTACGAGCGAATGAAGTACAACCTGGAACATCGGACGAAGGCCGGTTTTCTCGGCAAGGTTGACCACGTGCTGACAGGCCGTCCGGAAATGGGCGCTGCGGCGAAGCAGGGACCACCTGCCATGACCGCCATGCGGCCTCCGGTTCCTGTCAGCGTTCCTGCCGACGTCAACAGCGGCCTCGCGCCCGGCGCACCCGCGTCCGGTGGCGCCAGTGGCGTTTCCGATGTTGCTGTGGGAGTGGCGAACAACACGAGCGTAATCGACCAGCGCAATGACGCCAGGCTCTCTTCTTCTCCGGTTTCCGGCGAACATAAGGCAAGCACGGATTCGGCCGGTGTCTCCACGGAGAATTCCGGCGCCGCCGCGCAGCCGTTGCCGACGAACCGCACAAAGAAGGAACTCGACGAATACCGCAAGCGGATGGAAGCGCAGGCCAAGACTCAGCAGAAAAACGCCGCGGCAGCCGCAAAGAAGGCGAAGAAGAATCCGCCGAAGACTCCGGATACCCCCGGGAAGCCCGCTTCCACGGACACGCCGGCCGCCGTTCAGCAATGAGCCGCATTCTGCTGGCGGACGACAGCCCGCACGCGCAGCGTATCGGCGAGCGCATCCTTCGCGACGAGGGCCATGAAGTCATTACGGTCAGCGACGGTAAGGTGGCGATGCTGCGCCTTGAAGACGCTCAGCCGGATCTGATCATTGCCGATCTCTCGATGCCTGAAGTCTCCGGCTTCGAGCTCTGCGAATACATCAAGCGGACGAGCGGTTCGCCGGTCATCCTCACCGCCGGGCCTGTGGAAGCGGTGGATGAAGCGCAGGTCGCGCGGGTACGCGCCGATGGGATACTTCGCAAGCCGTTCGAAGCCAGTGCGCTGCTTGAATCAATTGGGCGTTTCGTCAGTGGACGCAAGCGCGCGGCCGCTCCTGCGGGTCGCACCGCGCCGGTTACGCCCCGCTCGGTGGTGGTGATCGATCCCGAACAGGTGCGGGCAGCTGTCACCGTGGCGCTCGATTCGGCCATGTCCGGTCTGGTGGATCAGATCACGGAGAAGGTAGTCGCGGTTCTCTCGGGCCGCAAGCCAGCCTGAGCCGGTTTTACTTACTCCACTTCAGCAGGCTCGTCACCGGGCGCGTGAGCGGATTATCGTCGTGATTCGGACTGACCCGAATCGCATAGCCAAGCCGTCCCGTCTGCTCCGGAATAATCTCGCGCTCAAACACCGCCATGTCACCGTCGAGCCGTGACCCGGCCATCGGAATGATCTCGGTGTTGTCCAGATTGCCGCCCGCGCCGATCGGTCCAATCAGACATTCCACACGCACATCCTCCGGCTTCAATCCTGCCAGATTCAGCTGAGCCCGCACGTGGATCGGCTCCCCGCTCATCACGGGTACTTCCGGCGCCGGACCCATTTCGACAAACCTCACCTGCGGCCACAGATCGCGCACGCGCGCATTCCACCGCGCCCGCGAACGAGCTTCCTCGAAATTCCCGCCCTCCATCCACATCCAGTTGGAATGCGACGGATCGTAGAGCTTCCGCGAATATTCATCCACCATGCGGCGCGCGTCGAACTGCGGCGTCAGGTTCATCAGCGATTCCTTCATCCGCCGCACCCACTCGCTCGAAACCCCGCCCTCGGTCTGACCGTAGTACAGCGGCACAATTTCATTTTCGAGCAGGTAGTAGATATTGCTCGCGTGAATGCCGTCCTGATCTTCCGAATACCGCTCGCGGTCGCCGATCGCCCAGCCGCCCGACGTCTCGTAAGCTTCGTCAAACCAGCCATCGAGAACCGAGAGATTCAGAACGCCATTGATCCCGGCCTTCATACCGCTCGTCCCGCACGCTTCCTCACCTCGCCGCGGGGTATTCAGCCAGAGGTCGACGCCCTGCACCAGTTCGCGCGCCACCTTCATGTCGTAATCTTCCACGAACACGATATGTTTCCAGAGCTGCGGATCGCGCGCCAGTTGCGCAATCTCGCGGATGAACGTTTTGCCCGGCTGATCCCGCGGATGGGCTTTGCCGGCAATCACGATCTGCACCGGCCGCTCGGGATGGCACAGGATCTTCCGAAGCCGGTCCACGTCGCGGAACAGCAACGTGGCGCGTTTGTACGTGGCGAAGCGCCGCGCGAATCCAATGGTCAGCGCGCGCGGATCGAGCACCTCGGCCGATGTCCGGACTTCCGTCGCCGCCGCCTTCCGCCGCGCCGCGGCAGCCGTCTGCCTTTCGCGCACGAACGCAATCAAACGACGTTTGCGGCGCCGATGCATCTCGAGCAGTTCTTCGTCCGGAATATCGCGCACCAGCTTCCACATGGCGCGATCGTGCCATCTGCCGCGCCAGTCGGGCTCCAGATATTGATCGTAGAGATCCGCCAGATCGCCGTTGATCCAGCTCGGCGCATGCACGCCGTTCGTGACCCAGGTGATCGGCGTTTCCGGTACCGGCAGCGACGGCCACAGATCGTTCCACATCTCCTGCGAAACTTCGCCGTGCAGCTTGCTCACGCCGTTCCGGTACGCGGACGTGTTGAGCGCCAGAATCGCCATGGAAAGCGGCTCATTCGGATCCTTCGGATTGCGCCGGCCGAGCGCCATGAAGCGATCGAACTCAATCTTCGCGTTCTGGCAGAACGTGTTGAAGTAATGGAACATCAGTCCGGAATCGAAGAGGTCGATTCCGGCGGGCACTGGCGTGTGCGTGGTGAAAACGTTGTTAACGCGCGTCGCCTCCAGCGCTTCTTCGAAACGCAGCCCCTGGCGTTCCATGAACACCCGGATACGCTCCAGCGCCAGAAACGCCGAGTGGCCTTCGTTCATGTGGAAAACCGTCGGCTTGTACTGCAGAGCTTCGAGCGCGCGCATGCCGCCGATGCCCAGCACAATTTCCTGGCGGACACGCATGTCGTTATCGCCGCCATACAACTGGCTGGTGATGCTGCGGTCTTCCGGACGCGTATTCTCCGGCGTATTCGTGTCGAGGAAAATGATCTCGGCGCGTCCCACCGCGAGCTTCCACAAACGGATGGCGACCGGCCCGGTGGGCAGGTCAACCGTGACTGAAATCTGTTTGCCGTCCTCGCCCGCCGTGGGCTGCACCGGCAGCGAATAGAAATCGTTTTCGAGATAGCGTTCCTGCTGCCAGCCATCCGCGTTCAGATTCTGCCGGAAATAGCCAAACTGGTAAAGCAGACCCACGCCCACCAGCGGCAAATCCAGATCGCTTGCCGACTTCATGTGATCGCCCGAAAGAATCCCGAGGCCGCCCGAATACACCGGCAAACACTCGGTGAGCCCATACTCAGCCGAGAAGTACGCGATCACTTTGCCGTCGCTCGTCGTCCGCGGATATTTCATGTGCGAATCGAAGCGCTGGCAGGCGAGCTGATACTGCGCGATAAAACGCGGGTCGGCAGCCATCTTTTCGAGATTGGCCTGTGAAACGCGCCCCAGCATCACGACCGGGTTATAGCCGGATTCTTTCCACAGACCTGGATCGAGACGGCGGAACAACGCGCGAATGGGCGGCTCCCAGGCCCAAAGGATATTGTTGGCTAATTCCTGCATCCTCACCAGCTGTGGCGGCAGCGCTGGACGGACGACGAATTCCCGAATGGGATGAATGTTGGATGGCATGCGAATTATCTGGGGGTGCGGCTAAACTTCAGTGTAAAGCCGCGGCGGATCTATTTCACACTCGCGAGCAGAGCGTCTATGACAGTCATGTTGCCGGCGGCGTCTTCGAGTCCTACGGGTACTGCGCCATTTTCCAGAATGGCGCGCGCGAAGGCGTCGCCCTGCAGACCGTACTGGTTGCAGATCGGAAAAGTCTCTGTTCTGTCTTCCGTGCCCACGCGAACGAAAATCCGCGTCTCGCGATCGGGCGGGGCATTGACAGGAATCTCTACCTCTACATGGCCCTTCGTCCCGAAGAACTGCGCGCGCTGGTATGGATTCATCTGCGTGCTGGTGGTGAACAGCGCCTGGCCGTTCGGAAAATCGAGTAGAGCAGAAGTACTGCGGTCAGTACCGAAGTCCGGGTCGCGGTCCAGTCGGGCGCTGACCCGTACCGGCTCAGTACCGAAAATCCACCGGGCGAAAAAAATGGGATAGCAGCCGATATCCATCAGCGCGCCGCCACCGTATTCGGGCCGGTTGCGAATGTTCGCCGAATCGCGATTGAAGTAGCCGAAAGCGCAGTGCATCGTCAGCAGGTCGCCGATCTCGCCCGATTGCACAATCTCCGCGGTCCGTATCCACTGCGGATGCACCTTCACCATGAACGCTTCGGCCGCTTTCACGCCGGTGCGGTCGCGCGCCGCAATCATCCGCAGCGCTTCCTCGCGATTCATCCCGATCGGCTTTTCGCAGAGCACGTGCTTACCGGCTTCCATCGCGCGGATCGACCACGGCACATGCAGATGATTTGGCAGCGGATTGTAAATGGCGTCGATTTCGGGGTCGGCCAGCAGCTCTTCGTAGGAGCCGTACGCTTTCGCGATGCCGAGCTGTGCCGCCGCGTCTTTCGCTTTAGCGATGTCGCGCGACGCAATCGCAGTAACTTCCGCGAGTTCGCACGTCTGCATCCCAGGGATTACGCGGACCGTCGCGATTTTCGCGGCGCCCAGAACTCCGAAACGGATCTTCTTCGCCACGTGAATCTCCTACATCCAGCGTTTAATGAAGTTGGTGTCGAACGTGCCAGCCACAAAATCCGGCTCGTTCATGATGCGTTTGTGCAGCGGGATCGAGGTGTGGATGCCCTCCACCACAAACAGATCGAGCGCCCGCTTCATACGCGCGATCGCTTCTTCGCGGTCGTCCCCGTACGCAATCAGCTTCGCCACCAGTGAATCGTAATAGGGAGGAATCACGCCTTCCTGATAGGCATGCGTATCCACGCGAATCCCTATGCCGCCCGGCAGGTTCAGCCCGGTGATGCGTCCCGGCGACGGCGTAAACGTCTCCGGATTCTCCGCGTTGATGCGGCATTCAATCGCATGGCCGCGATTGACCACCGGTCCGCAGAGTATGTCGTCCAGCTTCTCGCCCGCGGCGATGCGGATCTGCGCCTTGACCAGATCGATGCCGGTCACCATCTCGGTTACCGGATGCTCCACCTGAATGCGGGCATTGACCTCAATAAAATAGAGGTCGCCCTTCTCATCCATCAGGAACTCGACCGTTCCGGCGTTGCTGTAACCGATCGCCTTCAGCGCATCCTTCAGCTTCGCCATCACGCGCTTGCGAATCTTATCGCTGAGCGCGGGCGAAGGCGATTCTTCCAGCAACTTCTGATGCCGCCGCTGGATACTGCAATCGCGCTCGCCGAGAATCTCGACATTCCCGTGCTCATCCGCCAGCACCTGGAATTCGATGTGATGCGGCGCGCCGACGAACTTTTCCAGATAAACGTCCGCGCTCGAAAACGATGCGCCCGCTTCCGTTTGCGCCTGCGCCAGCATACCCGGCAGTTCTTCCGCCGAGTTCACGATGCGCATACCGCGCCCGCCGCCGCCGGCCGACGCTTTCAGGATCACCGGATAGCCAATGCGGTTCGCTGTCTCTACCGCCTCTTCCGGACTCGACAGCACGCCCTCGGAACCCGGCAGAATCGGCACGCCGTGTTCCTTCATAATGGCCCGCGCGCGTTCCTTGATGCCCATCTGGGCAATCACTTCCGGCGTCGGTCCAATGAACTTGATGCCGGAAACGCTGCAGATTTCCGCGAAATTCGAATTTTCGCTCAAAAACCCGTAGCCCGGATGAATCGCGGTCGCATTGGTAATTTCCGCCGCGCTGATGATGGACGGAATATCCAGATAGCTGCGCGCGCTCTTGGCCGGTCCTATGCAGATCGCCTGATCGGCGAACCGCACCGCGAGACTGTGGCGATCGGCTTCCGAATACACGGCCACCGTTCGAATCCCCAGGTCCTTACAGGCGCAGATGATGCGAAGCGCGATCTCGCCGCGGTTGGCGATCAGGATTTTATCAAAGGGGGCGGATGCCAAAAAGCTTTTCTCCGTACTCTACCGGCTGTCCGTTCGGGACGAGTCTGGACTCCACGACCCCGGCCACATCCGCCTCGATCTCGTTCATCAGCTTCATCGATTCGATGATGCAGAGAACCTGACCGATCCTGACATGGTCTCCCACCTTTACAAAGGGAGGACTATCGGGCGAGGAACTCTCATAATAGGTCCCCACGATGGGAGACGGCACATAGTGCAGCGAGTCCGGCTGTTTTGCCCCCGGAGCTTCCGCCTTTGGCGCCGGTGGAGCAGGAGCAGGAGCGGCGGCTGCCGCACCCTGGGGAGCCGCGAACACGATGTTGCTTTCGGGGCCAAAGGATTTGCGGATGCGAACGCGATTCTCGCCGCGCTGCACTTCCAGCTCGGCGACCCCCGTCTCTTCCGCCAGCCGGATTAATTCCCGTATCTCGTCATTACTCATGCAATTCCCTAGGGTACCAATAAGGAGGTCTGTGTTTCAGAAGGACTACGGTCCGTCAGGTTTGGGGCCAACGTGATCGGTCCGACCAACCTTTATCCCCACCCCCTTTCTTTTGGACCGGGACAGGAGTAGTATTTGGCCAGAATTGGAACTCGGTCACCTCGGACCTTAACGAGAGGGGATTAAACGATGTTTGAAAGCCTCGAAGAAAGAATCGATCAGGACGAGAAAAAAGACGTCTCCCCCCGGGAACGCATGATGCACTATTTGGCGATCAGCGCCATCTCCGTGGTGGTGGTCGGCGGCCTTGTCGCCGCTTCCCATCTGCTGCAGTAAACGCCCGGCAGGGCGAAGGCAGGTTAATATACGGGCATGTCCTTCCGGCTCCGGACCGCGCAGGGCAAGCTCAAGATTGAACACAGCATTCTCGAGAGCCTTCGCCCTGTCCTCGTACGGCTTGTAGTCAGCGAGCAGATCCGCTCGGTGATTCCAGGCGTCATACGCCCTGTACGCGACGCGAAAGGTCCCGTTCGCATCCGGATCACGGTGCCCGTGACCAATGGATGGAAGGCGATTGCGCTCGCCAACGGCGCGAGGCAGGAGCTTTTCATCAGTACGCCACTTAGTGAGGAAGAACTGGCCAGGCTGCTGCGCGACGCGATTGACGCCTGAAATTATTGCTCATGCCCGACGCTCCCCAACTGGAATTCCTGCTGGAAGCGTATGTCACCGTGGGTCCGGTGCAGGAGATCGGGCGAGGGCCTGCGGGCGAACGCCGCATCGTCCCCATCACTGGCGGCTCATTCGACGGTACCGGTCTGCGCGGCCGCGTGCTGCCTGGCGGCGCTGATTGGCAGATTATCCGGCCGGATAACACCGCCGAACTCGACGCGCGCTACGCGCTCGAAACGGAATCCGGGGGATTGATTTACGTCAGAAACCGTGCGATCCGCCATGGATCGCCCGAGGTGCTGCGAAACCTGAGGGAAGGCATTCCGGTCTACAAGTCGCAATACTATTTCCGGTCCACGCCGGTTTTCGAGACTGCCATTCCCGAGTTGCAATGGATGACGCGCTCGATCTTTTTCGGCGACGGCGAGCGATTCCCCGAAACCGTCACTATCCGTTTCTGGCGCGTTCTGTGATCACGACAGCCCGAACAACCGCACCGCATTCTCTTTCAAAATCAGCGGGCGTACTTCGTCCTTAATCGCGATCTTCTCGAAGTCCGCCATCCACCGGTCCGGCGTGAGCAGTGGATAGTCCGATCCGAACAGGACCTTATTCTTCAAGAGGCTGTTGGCATACTGCACCAGCGTGGCGGAAAAATATTTCGGCGACCAGCCCGAAAGATCGATGTATACCGTCGGCTTGTGCAGGCAAACCGAAATCGCTTCGTCCTGCCAGGGAAACGACGGATGCGCGAGGATGATCGGCAGGTCCGGAAAATCCACCGCGACATCGTCAATCGGCATCGGATTCCCGTACTTCAGACGAATCCCGCCGCCGCCGGGCATGCCAGTACCGATCCCGCTGTGCCCGGTGTGGAACAAAACCGGCAGCTTCGCCTCCGCGAACACTTCATAAAGGGGATACGCGATCGGATCGTTCGGCGAAAACTGCTGTAACGGCGGATGGAGCTTCAATCCGCGCGCTCCCGCAGCGATCAGCCGTCGCGCCTCGCGCACTGCCTCCGGACCACGCGTTGGATCGATGCTGGCGAAAGGAATCGCCACGTCCGCGTTGTCGTGCGCGAACTGGATGACTTCATCGTTCGGAACCATCGGACGGCCAGTCAGCCGCTCATCCACCGTGAAGATCACGAAGGCCATCTGGCGTGAACGGTAGTAATCCGCCAGCGCATTCCGCTCGCGCGGCGCCCCGCTGGCTCCGAAATATTTCTCTGCCGCTACGTCCGCGCCCGCGGCTTTTCCCGTGTGTTCGAGATGCACGTGCACATCGATCGCTTTCAGGTTGGCCACATCCAGCTTTCCGCTCATATCGTTGCTCCGATCCCTTCATCTACGCAGATCACGTGTGCAGGAGGCGAATCTGCATACATCGCTGCCGCAAGCGCGGCCCGATTCTCCCGAATCGCTCGCTGATTGAGTGATCCTTTGTCGGTCATTTCCCCTGCCTCGATCGACGGCGGCTCCGTGAGAATCGCGGCGCGCCGGATTTGAGTGGAACTTCCCGTCGCGGTCCGCGCCAGCGCGCTAAGCGCCCTCCGAATATGTTCCGCCGATGCGCCGGCGCCCGGTACGATCATCGCCGTCAGGTAATCGCGATCCGGGCCCACCAGCACAACATCCTGGACTAACGAACCAAAATGCGCCAGCAGCTTCATCCGCAGCGGGCCCGCGCTCACCCACGTGCCCGTCGAAAGCTTAAAATCCTCGTTCAGCCGCCCGTCGAAACGAAACCCGCGCAGCCGGTCATCTGGATCGGCGAATTTCACCGCATCGCCCATCCGGTAAAAGCCTTCTTCATCGAACGAAGCGCGCGTGAGCTCTTCGTCCCGCCAGAAGCCTGGCGTAATCAACGGCCCCCGGAACCGCGCCTCTAGCTTTTCGCCCACCGGCGCAAGCTTCAGTTCCACTCCAGGCAGCGGCAGCCCAATCAATCCCGAAGCCGCTCCCTCAATTCCCGTGAACAATGCCGCCGGAGCGCTTTCCGTTGCGCCCAGCCCCGTCATCATCAGAATCTTTTCGCCGCACGCGGCCACCGCATGTTCCTGCAACTCGTCCCAGATGTGCTGGCTCAACCCGGCCGCCGCATAAAACAGAACCCGCACTTTGCTGAAGAACGTCCGCCGCAGCGTTTCGTCGTGACGCATTCGCTGCACCAGCATCTCGAAACCCTTCGGCACATTGAAATACGCGCTCGTTGCAATCTCCCGCAGATTGCGCGCGGTCTCGTCAAAACCCTGCGCCGTCGGACGCCCATCGTCGATATACAGGCTTCCGCCGTTGTACAGCGCAATCCCGAAATTGTGACTTCCGCCGAACGTGTGATTCCAGGGCAGCCAGTCGCACAGCACCGGCGGCTCATCCGCTAAAAACTGCATGCTGGCCCGGATCATCTCCTGGTTCGAGCACAGCATTCGCTGCGTGGTGATTACGCCCTTCGGCCTGCCCGTGGAGCCCGACGTAAACAAAATCTTCGCGACAGTATCCGGTGTCACGCGCGCATGCGCCGCATCCACCGCGGCAGTGGTCTCCGAGCTTTTCAAAGCGGCGAACGATTCCGAATCCACCACCTCAACGCCATCGAGCGGCATAGCACTCAGCGCACGCTGGAAACGCGCCCGGTCATCCGCAAACACCAGCGCCGGACGAAAGCTTTCCCACAGGTAGCGCAGCGTATCGAACTGCTGTACTGCCAGTGAATACGCCGGCGCAATCGGCGCATACATCACGCCCGCGTACATCGCGCCCAGCGCCAGCAGCCCATGCTCCAGACTGTTTCCCGAAAGAATCGCGATCGGCCGCTCGAAAGATAATCCGCGATCGATCATCGACTGCGCAATCGCGCGTGCCCGCCGCCGCGTCTCCGC
>DASYCD010000081.1:0-5288 GCA_036500405.1 Bryobacteraceae bacterium | reverse complement strand
CGTTCGGAACCATCCGGCAGGAGATAACGGCCTTCGCCGACCGGCTGAATTTTCGTCTCGATTCCGATCGACGACGCCAGACGGCAGAAGAACAGCCCGCCCGGTTTCAGCACGCGCCAGACGCCCTGCAGCATGGCGAGGAAGTGATCGTCCGATTTGGCGAAGTGCAGCACGGCGCTCGCGATCGTCACGTCGAAGGACGCATCCGGGAATGATATTGCCTCGAGCGGTTCCACGCGAAAGTGATCCGCTGGCAGGTTTGCGACAGTACGATTTTCACAATCGACGCCAAAAACTTCGTAGCCTTCGCGCAGCAAATAGACCAGATTCCGCCCATTCCCACAGCCCGCATCCAGAATGCGATCGCCCGGACGAATGCGTCCGCGAAGCAACTGATCGAAGAGATAAATATCGATATCGCCGAACTGTTCGCGGAGCGGGGACATTGGTACGAACCGATGATACGGGGTGGTATGATCCAGGTTCACCTCCCCCATGGATCAGGCTGGCCGGATCATTGCCGGAATGAAAGGCTCTGCTGCGATTGCCAGCCCGGAGCGCATCGCCTGCGCCGCGTGGAAACGCGCGGTGGGTAAGCGACTGGCGGGGCGCACGAAGCCGGTGAAACTGGTGCGGGACCGGTTGGTTGTCGAGGTGGAAGACGAAATCTGGCGGGAAAGCTTGTGGAAGCTGCGCTACCAGATTCTGCGCAACATTGAACGCGAGATTGGACCGGAGATCGTGTCCGATCTGACATTCATGGTGGCTCCGCCGCGTCGCGAACCGCAGCGTGAGACTGCCGCAATGCCCGCGTTGCTGCAGAGTCAGGATGAAGCCGACGCGATTGCCGACCCCGGGCTTCGCCGCGTCTATCGCAATTCGCGCCGCCGACTGGCATGAGACTCACGGAAAAAGACGTTCGATACGTCGCTGGACTGGCTAACCTGAACCTCACTGATGAGGAAGTGGGTCGGATGCTTTCCGATCTCGACGGCATCCTGGGTCAAATGGATAAGCTCGCGGCGATCGACACCGAAGGCGTGGAGCCAATGGCGCAGGTGCTTTCGGGCGCGAGTGACGATCCTGCTGCGACGCTGCGCGAGGATGTGGAGCGGCCGTCGCTGCCGAACGATGCGGCGCTTGCGAATGCGGCTGTTTCGGGCGAGGGATATTTCAAAGTGCCGCGGGTGATTGAAAAGTGACGCAGCACACGATCCAGTCGATTCAGGAAGGTCTGCGCGCGAAAAAATTCAGCGCGACGGAGATCGCGCGCGAGGCGCTCGAATTCGCCGAACGCGAAAATCCGAAGACGAATGCGTATCTGACGTTCAGCGCGGAGCGTGCGATGGCGGCCGCGGCGGAAGTAGACCGTAAGCTGGCTGCGCGCGAAGAACCCGGCGCGCTGGCCGGTGTGCCGGTTGCCGTGAAGGACGTGATCGTCACGAAAGGCGTCCGCACCACATGCGCGTCGAAGATCCTTGAACATTACACGCCGCCCTACGACGCGACGGCGGTGCAGCGGATTGAAGCCGCGGGCGGCGTCATCATCGGCAAAACGAATTGCGATGAGTTCGCGATGGGCTCTTCGAACGAGAACAGCGCGTTCGGGCCCGTGCGGAATCCGGTGGCGCTCGATCGGGTGCCGGGCGGATCGAGCGGCGGTTCGGCCGCAGTGGTGGCGCAGGGAACAGCGGTGGTTTCGCTGGGGTCGGATACCGGTGGATCGATTCGCCAGCCGGCATCGTTCTGCGGCGTAGTGGGCGTGACGCCGACTTATGGGCGCGTTTCGCGCTATGGCCTGGTCGCATTTGCGAGTTCGCTCGATCACATCGGCCCGTTTGCGCGCAATGTGCGCGACGCCGCGACGCTGCTCGAAACCATTGCAGGGCGCGATCCGATGGATGCGACTTCCGCAGGCGTGCCGGTAGCGAATTACACCTCGCAGATGAACGGCGACGTGCGCGGCATGAAGATCGGCCTGCCAGTCGAATACATGAAGCACGCAGCCGGCGATACGGCGGATCGGATCAACGAAGCCGTGGCGAAACTGCGCGGCATGGGATGCGACGTTCGTGAGATCAGCCTGCCTGCTACCGATTACGCGATCGCGGCCTACTACGTGATCTGCACCGCCGAAGCGAGCGCGAATCTGGAGCGCTATGACGGCGTTCGCTACGGTTTCCGCAGCGCGGAAGCGGGCGGCGTTGATGAGAACAAGCTGAGCGCGATGTACCGGAACACACGCGGCGAAGGGTTCGGGCCGGAGGTGAAGCGCCGCATCATGTTGGGCACGTACGTGCTCAGTCACGGCTATTACGATGCCTATTATCTGAAGGCGCAGAAGGTGCGCTCGCTCATCGCGCGCGACTTTACAAACGCGTTTCAGCAGGTGGACGCCGTAATCGCCCCCGTGTCGCCGTTTGCGGCTTTCCGCATCGGCGAGAAAGTGAACGATCCCGTATCGATGTATTTATCCGACATCTATACGATTACCGGCAGCCTGGCCGGCATTCCCTGCATGAGCGTGCCCTGCGGCGCCACGAGCGAGGGTCTGCCTGTGGGGCTGCAGATTCTGTGCAACCATTTTGAGGAACAAAAAATGTTCCGGCTGGCCCACGCCTTCGAGAATTCTTAAAGGAGAAAACTATGGCTTTTACGCTTCCCGCACTTCCCTACGCACCTGACGCACTGGAACCTTACATCGATAAAGCGACGATGGAGATCCATCATGGCAAGCACCACAACGCCTACGTCACGAACCTGAACAAGGCGCTTGAATCGGCGCCGGAACTGGCGAATAAGACGCTCGAAGAATTGCTCTCGCACAATCTGGCGGCGGTGCCGGAAAATATCCGGACAGCGGTTCGCAACAATGGCGGCGGACACTGGAACCACTCGATGTTCTGGACGATTCTCGGCAAGAGCGGCGGCAGCCCCTCGGGCGCGCTGCTGGCTGATATCAATTCGACCTTCGGCAGCTTCGATACGTTTAAGGAAAAGTTCAACGCCGCGGGCGCGACGCGTTTCGGTTCAGGCTGGGCGTGGCTGACGCGCTCGAACGGCAAGCTGGAAATTTCGTCGACGCCGAATCAGGATACGCCGATCATGGAAGGCAAGTCCGTCGTGATGGGTGTTGACGTGTGGGAACACGCGTACTACCTGAAGTATCAGAATCGGCGGCCGGATTATCTGGCGGCGTTCTGGAACGTAGTGAACTGGGCGGAAGTCGAAAAACGGTACGCGGCGGCGAAGTAGTTTTCGTCAGCAGGTGTTCTGGAGCGCGGGCTGGTCCTGGACTGCCCGCGCTTTTCTTTTGTCTATTTCTTCTGTATAGTTGAACAAATGGCGCGCGGCGGGTATCTGGGCGAGTTCGAGCTGATGGTCATGCTGGCGGTGCATTTGAGCAAGAGAACTGCGAGCCGGGGTGGTCTCTGAAGATTCATCATTCCTCTCAGCCATTCTGTGGACTGCGCTTAGCGGGTTTCTTTATTAGCAGGCGCCAAAAATCGATGGCAAACCACAGCAGATTGATCCAAACCATATAGGCTGCAGAACACAGATCTCCACCTGCCAGGCCACAGACTGCAATCCAGGTTGCGTTGTCCTGCATGAGCCGCCCGGATACGACGAGAAGTTTACCCCAATACCCTTTGGGCTTGAATCTGTCGTGTACAAGAACCACCCATAACACCCAAAACAGCACGAGACTGAGAACGGATTTTACGCTGGGCTGAATGCGTACCCGTCCATGAATCAGTAGAAAACTGACGGTGACTCCGGTCACGACACCATGCGCAACGAATAGGGGGAGCGCATCAGATCTGTGCGCAACGCGCCTGATACCGGCGAGAATCGCCGCAAGCGTCTGGCGCCAAAACCATCCTGCGCTCCGGCCACTATGGAATTCTTCGATCAGATCGCCGGTGAACGCCTCATCGTGAGCGAGCCCAAACCATTTCTGTAACAAAATCGCCAGGCGAGGCGGTCTTCCCGAACTCATGCGCGTCCCCCCTCGAGTTGCGGCACGCCCTTCCAGAGACGTATCAGCGCGCGCTGCGTCTGCCGGACTTCTTTCAACCCGCTATCCGTAATCTGGAAATAATGTCTGTCGCCAGAACCATCCTGCAGTTCGGCCACTCTGGAATTCTTCGATCAGATCGCCGGCAAACGGCTCATCCTGAACGAGCCCAAACCATTTGGGGCGATTGGCGCGGTGCTGCGAAGGGGAGCCCGCAGGCCAGAGGTCCGGTCGCTGCTTGTGACGTATGGGATCGTGACTGCGTCCGCGGCGCGTTTCCTCCAGATTCATGGGCCGGTTGTGACGACTCTCAAGTCACTGGTAATTGCGATGCTGATAGTAATCGCCGCCTCGCATGCTATCAGGCGCTGGTTGAAGGCCCCACAATACGGCGGGAAATTTTTGTTAGAGCAATGGCTCAGAGTCATTGTGGATACCGCACTGATGATTTTCGCGGCTGGGAGAATTGGCTCTCCACTCTGGATAGTTGGGATAAACGGTATCGGCTTTTTTGGTGATTTGTGGCGAGCCCTCAGGCGATCGACGCCAGCAGCGAGGACAGACTGAGGGGATCGTCCTCAGGCTCGGCGCCTGTGGCGTCTGAACTGCCGATGATCTGACCGCCTTCCGTTCCACCGCCCGCGACAATTACCGTCTGGCAACGCGGCCAGTGATCGCGGCCTCCCATTGGATTGATCTTCGGACTGCGGCCGAATTCGCTTAGGGCAATCACGAGCGTGGAATCGAAGAGGCCGCTTCGACGCAAATCTTTCAGCAGGCTGGTGAAGGCGAGATCGAACGCGGGCGCTACTGTTTCCGCGTAGTCCTGGATTGTACTGAAGGGGCGTACGCCGTGGCTGTCCCATGTCGGCTGGTGGAAGATCGTGTTGTACATATCGACGCGGATTCGGCGTGTGCCGGATTCGATGAGCGCACGAGCGCGGCCGAGGCTACCGAGACCGGAGAGCGTCATGAATTCGCGAGTGGCTTCATCGATCGGGCGCAGGGCTTCTTCGTGGCTGTGCGGCTCGGCAGCGCTGTAGACGGATCGGATCAGCGCATATCGGTCCGCGCACTTCGCCATGCGCGGAAAGATCTCCGAGATCTGAATGCCCGGTACATTCGTGCGGATCGCGCGGAACGGGCCGCGAACGTCGCTCGGCGCATCCGGTTTCGGATCCCAGGTATCGAGATGCGAAGCTCCGCCGTTCAGCACAATGACGATGCAGTTCCGCGGCTTGGAGCCTGCACGAAGCGCGAGCGGCGCTCC
>DASYCD010000080.1:0-4138 GCA_036500405.1 Bryobacteraceae bacterium | reverse complement strand
ACATTCCCGTCATGTCGGGAACGACGTTCAGTGAAATGCAGGGCACGATGACGCGGGGCGATGGACGAAAGAACGAATGGTCGCAGGCGGAGGTCGATGAGAATCTGACGAAGACGCTCGGGGCGAAGAAGGATGACGCGGTAGCGGAATTCAAGCAGGCGTTCCCGCACAAGAAGGTGCAGGATGTTCTGTATTACGCGGCGGCGTCGCGGGGATCGTCGAAGACTCTGCTGGCGCAGAAGCTGGAGAAAGGGAAGACTCCTGTCTACAACTATCTGTTTGCGTGGGAATATCCGATCAATGGCGGCACGACTGCGTTCCATTGTTCGGAGCTTGCGTTCTGTTTCCATTCGCTGAACGTGCCGCAGATCCATACCGCGACGGGCGGCGGTCCGGTAGCAATGGCGTTGCAGGATAAGGTGGCCGGGGCTTGGGTGCATTTCGCGAAGACGGGAAGTCCGAGCACGGCGGGTCTGGAATGGAAGCCGTACACGCCGGATAATCCGCAGGCGATGATTTTCGATACGGTCAGCGAATCGCGCCCGCTGCATGACGACAAGCTGGCGTCGTTGCTGCCTTCGTTTGGGCGGGGCGGGGGACGCGGGCGCGGGTAGAACTGTGATTCTTGCGGAAGCGTCGCTTACGCGGTCGCTTCCGCGACTCTGCCTGCAGTCAGGTTGAACCTGTAACCGGGATCCAGTTCCTGAAACGCGACCAGAATTTCGTGGATGTTGTACGGGTGGGTCGGCTGTCCGGTGAGGCCGTTGTGCACGACCTGAAAAATGTGGTCGAAGCCCTGCGCATCGTCGATATCCATATCCACGCTCCACTGCTGTTTGTCATTTTGCGAGAACGTCAGTTGGAGATTGCCGTAGTGGTCGAGGGTCTTATAACTATCGACCGGAAGAAAGCCCGCGGGTGGGACGTGCAAGGCATCGTCCACTTTGTGAAACAGGCTGGCGGTGATGCCGGTGACAACCTCGGAGTGAAGGGCGCCGTCTGCCAGGGCGAACAAGCGGTCTCCTCGTTGTTCGGTAATTGAAGTCAGATACGAGAGGACGGTTTTATTGCCGGGCAGGCGAGTGTGCCCCGCTTTCGTGACGAGGTTCAGAAATCCAGCCCGGCGCAGCGCGTCAAAGCCGTCGTAGAGTGGCTGGCCGGTCTGCCCCGCGATTGTGCTGGCGTTCAAAATCCGTTGTGCATCGACCGCAATCGCTGCGAAGGCGGGAAAATCAACGCTCACCACGCGATCTTTGTTCACCGGCAACGTGAGTGAAAGATTGCCGGGGCCATCGCTGGGAATATTGATAAACCGGCTCACGGCCATGTACGAGGGAGCGTCGACCTCGATTCGATAGCGCCCCTGAGGCGACTGACGCAGGTTTCCGATTTTGATAATCTTCGCGGGCGGTATTCCGCGAGAGGCCGGATCTTCCGACAGCGTCTGGTGCTGCAGGAAAACATCGATAGGCTCGTCAACCGTCTCGCCGTAGACATTGACAACGCTCAGGTCCAAAACTCCATCAGGCATATATCCGCTCCTTACTAACTGGATTGTGACGCTGTGAGAGTTTGCGCCAGCCGCCCGCGCTCGACCGTCAGCGGTTTCATGACAGCCCGGCCATAGGCGGCAGGCGGAGATCCCGCGGCCCGGAAGAGCGCCACCATGCCGAACGGCTTGTCAAACCTCATCGTGCTCGCATGCACCACTTCCGATAGTTTCTTTTGCAGAGCGTCGCGGCTTTGCTGCGCTGCGGCGGCTCCGGAATCGACCAGCCCACGGTGACGAGCGACGAGTTCGCTTACGTCGCTCATCGCCCCGGCCCACTCGCGGATGACGAGAATATCGGCGATCAACACGCTCACGCGCGGATCATTTGTAGAGAGGCCGACGAGCGGCCCGAGACTCGGGTTGCTGCCGGTCCTGAGGGCCTGCTGCCAGAGTCCATCGTCGATGAGGCGATATCGAACAGCATCCACGGCATCACTGGGATTGAGAAGTGCCCGGAGCGTCCGCCGCCCGATGTCTTCGTATTCTGTTAAATTCCGCGGCTGACCGTCTTTGAGAAAGAGAGCCGTACAGTCGTGATCATTAAATGCGGTGCGCAGAACGCATGTGGAAGGGCCGCCATCGGCGAAGGTGTGCAGCGTGGTATCGCGTTCACCCGCGTCCATCAGCTGAAGGGCCATGAACCAGGTCAGATAGTCGTGGAAAGTGGCATGGTTTGTCTTCTGATGGAAGGCGAAGTGAACGTGCTCGCACGCCATTGCCGGGGGCGCAATCGCCTGCGCCGCGCGATAAGTCGTAGTAACGAGTACGGAATCGAAAATCGCTTTGCGCAGCGCTTCGTCGCGATCGAGCGGATTGGCGATCGCACTGATCCTTGTGCCGCTCAGCGTATTTTTGATCGTGACGGCGCCGCTGGCGCTGTCTACGACGGTTTCGCTGTTCCGGACGAACTCGGCAACGCTGGTGAAGTTGACGATTCCCAGAAGATTCAGGTTGATGGTGAGCCCGCGTTTGTGTATTTGGGTGAGGACACTGTTCAGAACCCGGATGCCGGGCGCGATCATGCCGTCGTCCGCCGCGTCGGGTTCGAGTGCGGTGAGCAGCGTCAGGTCGCCGTGGAGCGCGCGGTGAATCGCGTTGCTGGTTTCCGGCGTGAGCTCATCGAGATGAATTTCGTACTGGAAGGCCGCGTCGTTTTCAGTGAGGGAACTGAGCGCGGCATCAATGCTCGCCTGGAGGCTGTGGTTGAGGCTCCCTTTGATAGCGCTGGTGAGGGTCTGGCATTCGTCGCTTGTGAGGTCCGAGAAAATCGCCTGATCCTTGACGGGGTCTGTGCTGATCGCTCCCAGAATTGCGGTGGTGAGGTCAATACTGCCGAGCTTTGCCGTGACGCCGGCGCTGGCGGACCAATCCGCCGTCAGAGTAGTTCCACGCTGTTGCGCGAAGCTGAGCTTGATCATCTGCGGTTGCGCACGTTCGACGCGCACCTGCCAGGAGCCGGTAACCGTCACATCCGCTGTGAAACCCGCGGTGGCCCCGGTCTTGACGCTCAGGCTGCCTGCACCCAGGGGCAAGTCGACGCTCGCGAGAGGATTCGGCGCTGCTGTGACGCTGATGCCACTCGAAATCTGGAAGGAGCCGGTTCCCGCGGCGCAGGCGACGTCATGCAGGCCGAGCGCTTTCAGGTCGCCGATATCCGCCGGAATCACGAAAGCGGACATGGCGTCCGCGAGCGCTTGCAGGAGAGTGGGTTCTCCCGTGCCCAGGGGGAACGCCTTATAGCAGGCGAGTGTGATTGCCGTACTTTTTGTGAACCCGAAGGAGAGCGCGCTCTGGGTTTCGGTCGCTCCGAGGCTGAGACCGCCCGAGAATTCCAGGCCGACGTAGCCCGTCTGGGTTGGCACTGTGGTGGGGACGCGGAAAGACTCGTCCTCGAACAGGTTGCAGCCGGGGGTGGCATTCACGTGGATGCCGGCCTGCGCGGAGGGGGTGATGTCGATTTCGGGATTCGTGTTGCCCAGTTGGAACTGATGTCCGAACTTCGCCTGAAGGGTAACGGGCTTCGGCGCCGCCTGACTCAGCAGTTGATCTTTGCACTTCAGGAAGTCAGGGAAGACGGCGAGGTGCAGAAGCTCGCCTTTCAGATAAGTGATAAGGGAAGACGGGTGAGTGAGGTCGATCTTGACGGATGAGAGGGGTTGGCCCAACTCGTCGGTGATTTGAACATCAGCCATGGTTGACTCCGCGAAGCAGGGTGCTGAAGCTGATAAAGCACCTCAGGATACATCGGGAGTGTATGGAAGGCAAGCGAGAGGGCGTTCTGATGTCAGGGTTCGCACAAAGCGGCTTTGACAGACCCGCGACGTTGGATTTTGGTCAGGGGTGCCTGTTGGGACATTGCTCGAACGTAGTCATGTTTGATTGAAACATGATACGATCGGGCCGGAGTACGCAGCACTATGTCATTCGGCTGTGAAAACTGTCAGAGGCCTGTTGACTGGTACGAACTCCTTCACCGCCAGCCGCGTTGCCGCCGCTGCAATATCCCACTGAGAAACACGAATGAACTGCGTAGAAACGCCAGAAGGTGGGCGCTGCTCATGGCAATTGCGACAACTGGTTCGACCG
>DASYCD010000079.1:0-5247 GCA_036500405.1 Bryobacteraceae bacterium | reverse complement strand
GGCGGCTCCGGCGCGCATCCAGGCGCTGGTATCCATGATGAGAACGTGATCGCGGCGTGCGCGCATCGAGCCGCCCCAGTGCAGTTCCGCGATGGCGAGCAACAGCAGAAGCATGCCGGCGAGCTGCATCAATAAAGAGATCGGCTGCTGAATTTTGCGGCGGCGCGTGACGGGGCTCGGCAGACCGGGCGTGACCCAGAAGCGCAGTGTGGCGACAACCTGCTTGCGGCGAGTGCGGTCGAGCAGATAAAGCGCGGTGGTGACCGCGGCGATGACGCCGAAGATCGCCAGAAATTCGCCGATGCTGAGGTTGAGAAACATCGTTTAAGCCACGCTGCGGGCCTGCATCAGCTTTCCGAAGATCGCTTCATCGAGCGGGAGCGAAGTGGGGATGGCGGCATAGCGGCCGGAATTCCGCATCGCGACCGAGCGGATGGACGCGGCGAATTTATCGAACTCCTCTGTATAGCGGGCGCGCGCTTCAGCGTCGACGTGGATATGGAGCTTCGCGCCGCTTTCGGCTTCGACAAAATCGCATTCGCCATTCCAGGGCGGACTGCGGTCTTCGTCGGCCCAGATCTGGATGAGCATAAGCTCGTTGCCGTAGTCGGCGAGATACTGGAGCGCTTTTTCGCAACCGCCGTCGTCGAGAAAATCGGAGATCACAATTACAAGACCGCGCTGCGGAAAATCGTTGAGATATTCCCGAACAATTTTCAAAAAACCGGTTGAGCCACTCGGCTGAAGGTCTTCGAGAAAGCGGGCCAGGGGCGTGAAGCGATGACGTCCGCCGCCGACGGTCTTCCCTTCCCGCAGCTTTTCGGAGAACGGCAGGACTTCGATCGTATCGAGCCGCACGAGGCCGACATAACAGAGAGCGCCGGCGAGTTTGCGGGCGTAATCGAACTTGGCGGCGTTACCCGCGGACATGGATTCCGAAATATCGAGCAGCATGCGGACGGGCACGCGGGGCTCGACCTGGAAAAGCTTCAGGAACATTTTGTCGAGCCGCATGTAGGCGCGCCAGTTGACGGCGCGGAGGTCGTCGCCCTGGTGGAAATGGCGATGGTCGAGAAATTCCTGCCCGCCGCCGGGGAGGCGCGAACGGTTATGTCCACCGACGAGTCCGGGGAAGGACTTCTGCCAGTGAATGGTGAGCCGCTCCAGCCGTTCGAGGAATTTGCGATCGAGTAGTGGTGCGTTCGCCACAAAAATCTCTATGCAGCCGCGGAGACGCGGATGCCTGCGATGATGCTCGAAAGAATGCTGTCGGGCGTTTTGCCGTCGGCGTGCGCGTCGAAATTCAGGATGATGCGATGGCGCAGGACGGAGGGCGCGACTTCCTTAATATCGTCGATGCTGAGATGCAGGCGGCCGCGCATGAGCGCGAGCACTCGGCCGCATTCCACCAGAGACTGAGCGCCGCGCGGCGAGCTGCCGTATCGAATATATTTGCGCGCTTCCTCGTGGGCTTCCTTTTGATCGGGTTGGGTGGCCATCACGAGTTGCACGGCGTAATCCTTCACGTGGGGCGCGATGAGTATGTCGTGACAGACAGAACGAATATCGAGAACGTCGGCGCGATCGAGCACAGCCTGCACGGTGGCTTCCTCGCGGGCAATAGTGCGTTCGACGATGCGGGCGAGCTCGCTGTGCGAGGGATAGGTCACGACGATCTTCATGAGGAAGCGATCGAGCTGGGCTTCCGGGAGCGGATAAGTGCCTTCCATTTCGATGGGATTCTGAGTCGCCATCACCAGGAAGGGCGCTTCGAGTTCGTGAGTGGTGGTGCCGGCGGTGACGGTGCGTTCCTGCATGGCTTCAAGCAGCGCGGACTGCGTCTTCGGGGTGGCGCGATTGATTTCGTCGGCGAGTACTAGATTAGAGAAGATAGGACCTGCCTGGAAGCGCAGAACTTTGTGGCCGCGATCGTCGGTTTCCATGATCATGCTGCCGACGATATCGGCGGGCATCAGGTCAGGCGTGAACTGAATGCGTGAGTAGCGCAGCCCGAGCGTGCGGCCGAGGGTGCGGAGCAGCGTGGTTTTGCCGAGGCCCGGAACACCTTCGAGAAGCACGTGGCCGCCCGCGACGAGGCAGATGAGGACGCCATCGACGACGCTCTCCTGTCCCACAATGATCTTGCCGATTTCCGAACGGACAAGGTTCAGTTTGGCTACCGCAGGGCTAATGCTGACATCCGAAACCATGCATCGATTCTACTTGATCGACGTGGCTCGCTGACATTTGTTTGCAGGAACTTACGAAAATGCTACGACGGATGTGAAAGCGGTTCCGTTCGGGGTGAAACCCGGGTGGGCGGGGGCGAAGACGCGAGGTTCGCCTGGCGCTTTCACCGATGCGAGTTTCAGGCACCCTTCACTTTTTGCGAGCAGGCTTTCGAATGCGGGGAGGTCACACACTTTCGCGGAGGGGCGCGCCTAAAGCAGATACCCCACAAGATATACAACTATGGTTGATATTGTCCCTGCGCCGGTCAGGAAGCGCACAACTCCCTGAAAAACAGGCTTGCGACGGGCACTCAGGCCGCTTATTCTTTTTTCATAAGACCGGAATTATGAACAATAAAGTAATCGAATTGAGAATAAATCGATATATTAATGGAATAGCGGCAGATCCAATCAAACCACGGCGATGGCATAGTCCAACGCTGAAGGCATTCAATGTCTCGAACACTTTGGCAGATGTGAGAAAGCCTGCCGACGACGGTTTCGGCGCCGGAGATGCCGGCTACACGAGTTAATCAGTGACTAATTCCGATGTCGATTAGTGGTGCTTCACGCCAAAACCGGACTTTTTTTTCGGGCATGCCGACTTCACGGCAGGCCTTCTGGTATGACGATGTGGTGTCGCTGGCAGGGAGTGATGGCGTCCTCACCTGCATCCACGAGAAGCTGGTTCTCTTCTTTGATGGACGACTGTTCGGCAATGAAGTGTCGCTGCTCAATATTCTTCAGGCTTACAGGCGCTGGGGGAATGAGTTTCCACGTTATATTCCCGGAGAGTTTGCTCTCGCGCTGTGGGATTCCGAAAGTCACCGTCTGATATTAGCGCGCGATGTCACGGGCTACCGGCCTTTACATTACTGGGTTCGAGGGGAACAATTTCGATTCGCCAGTGATGCCAGAGGCTTGTTCGCTCACGGCGATCTCACGCCCGCTGCGAATCCGGAAAGAATTGCCCGGTGGCTGAGCGGTATTCCCGCCACATCCGGGGCTACATTTTTCCAGGACATCCTGACCGTACCAATGGGACACACCGTCGTGTGGGAGCGCGGACGCGTCACCGTTCGCGATTTCTGGCAACCGGCAAAGACTCCCTGTCTTCGCCTTGCCGATTCGCGCGAATACGCGGAGGGACTTCGATCCGTCCTGGATCAGGCTGTGCGCGAGCGGATCTCGGCCTTTTCCACTGTGGGTTCCCATCTGAGTGGGGGACTCGACAGTTCGAGTGTGACCGCTACCGCAGCGAAAATTCTTCAGGACCGCGGAGGCCGGGTGACCGCGTTCACCGCGGCGCCGACGGTTGCGATCGATGACGCGGGATTCCCGCGGCGGTTCTGTGATGAGACCGCTCATGCGGCGTCGACTGCGGCGCTCTATCCGAATATTGACCACGTGGTGATTCCGAATTTGTCGGGGAATATCTTTGAGAGTCTGGACCGGATGAGTTCCGCTTCGGAGTGTCCGCAACTGAACCCGGGGAATTCCTCGTGGCTCCTCGCGATGAGCGCGGATGCGTCGAGCCGCGGGCTGCGCGCCATGCTCACCGGGGCAAACGGTAACTTCACCATCAGTTGGGACGGCCGCAGAGCCCTCTCCGGTCTGATTGCAAGTGGGCGAATTGCGGCGGCTGCTCGTCTTGTGAGTGCGATGCGAAGTAATGGATCGAGATGGTCTTCCGCCGTGAAATCGGGAGTTCGTCCGCTTCTGCCCTCTTCTCTGGTCCGAATGCTCGGCAGTTTTTCCGGCAGGCAGAGGGTTCAGGCAGAGATCGGTGTCCGGCGCGAGTTCGCAGAGAATTTCGGTCTCGATCCTGAAGAGCCCGTCTGGTGGCTTGAAAGCCTGGACGGCAGATCCCTGCGGATCTGGGCTGTCCGGGACAGGGATTTCGGCGGCCACATGGCGGGGCTTCGCAGCCTCACGGGGGTGGAACAGATGGATCCGACCGCCGACCGGCGAGTGATGGAATTCTGCCTGTCCATACCGGAGGAGCATTATTGCGCGAATGGGTGCGGACGCTCGCTCATCAGAGAGGCCATGTCCGGAATACTTCCGCCGGAGGTGCTGGAGGAACGGCGTAAGGGCCGTCAATCTGCCGATCTCGTTTTTCACCTCGCGCGGGAGAAGGGGGAAATCATGGCCGAACTGCAGCGACTGAAGAAGGTCGATCTCGCGGTGAAGTGCCTGGACCTGCCGGCGCTCGATGAACTGGTCCGGTCGTGGCCTGCTCCGCCTTACGGGCGCCGGGAGTATTTGAAATACGGAACCCAGCTGATGCGTGCGATCTCGATGGGCCGATTCATTCGCAGGCTGGAAGAAGGCACGTTGTTCCGCGATCAATTTTCAGTGGCGGCGTGAAAATTTAATTTCCGGTCGGAACGCGATCGGCGTGATCGACGATGAGCGTTGGGACGATGGCTTTGGCCGGTTCGAGTTTGAGACCGAGTTGTTGCTGGACGGCCCCGAAGATGTCCGGCGCGCCGTTCGGTTGATCGGAATGGTCGATCTGGCCGTATTGGAGGACGTACGTGTATGGGCCTGCCAGGCCGGTCTTGTTGATGACGGGACGGTCTGTGGGATCGGCGAGGCCGATGGCAAGCTGATCCATGGTGTTCTTCGTAGCCGTCATCATGCCCGAGCCGCCGGCCATTCGCGGCGGCACCATCATCGTTATCGGATCGCCTGTCTTAAAGGGTTTGATTTTCGGACCTGTTTTGAGAACAACCAGGTTGTAGACCGGCCGCTCCTTCTGCTCCAGATGCGCGTCGAGGTGGAAGCGCTCTTTGAGAAGGGCCTGGAGCATGGGCTCGAGCTTGTCGTCCGGGACTCCTTCCGGGGATTTGGCACCGATATCGTAGTGATCGGAATCGATCCAGGTAGGCCCGTCGATCTGGACAGAACTCAGATGCCAGGCGTTTTCCAGGATTTGGCGCATCGTGGTGTTCGTGCTCTGGAAGTGCCCGTTCTGAAGTCCGGAGTATCTGTACATCCTTGTGCCGGAGGT
>DASYCD010000078.1:0-21171 GCA_036500405.1 Bryobacteraceae bacterium | reverse complement strand
CTCTCGCGATCCGTTTTTTCTGATTACCTCCGATGGCGGCGCGACCTGGCGCCAGAAGGAAATCGCGGAAGACAGTATCCCCGGCGAGATCATGCGCTTCTGGTTTGATAGTCCGGAACACGGCGAACTCATCGTCGATGGCGGCCGCAGCGCCGAAGGCGGCCGGTACCAGATGTACGAATCGCGCACGGGCGGTAATACCTGGAGCGTTCTCAGCAAAACATCGGACGTGCCGAAGCTCCGCCGCACACCCGGTCTCATCGATCCCGATTACCGCATCACCGCGGACAGCCGCACGAAGACAAACGCGGTCGAAAAGCGGAATGGCGGCGACTGGTCGGCCGTCGCCTCATTCGAGATTCAGGTTGCCAGTTGCGGCACGCCCGCGGAGCCCGATCCCAATGACAAATGAACGCCAAAGTGATCTGGAGGTCTTCCGCAATCTCTTCGTCTCCATTGCCGAAGAGATGGGAGCCGTGCTGCGCCGCACCGCGTTTAGCGCCAACATCAAGGAGCGCCGCGATTATTCCTGCGCGGTGTACGACTCGGACGGACGCACCATCGCGATGGGCGATCACATGCCCGTCCATCTCGGCGCGATGCCGCTTTCGGTGCAGCATGCGCTCGACGCATTCAAACTCGGACCCGGCGACGTCGCGATCGTCAACGATCCATTTCGCGGCGGCACGCACCTGCCGGATATCACGGCGGTATCCACCGCAGGCCCCTTCTACGTGGCTAATCGGGCTCACCACGCGGATGTCGGTGGCATGAGCCCAGGCTCGATGCCGCTCGCGCGCGAGATCTATCAGGAAGGCCTTCGAATTCCACCGGTCCTGCTGATGCGCGGCGGCGAAGTCCAAAACGACGTGATGAATCTGATCCTCGCCAACGTCCGCACGCCCGATGAGCGTCGCGGCGATCTGCTGGCGCAGGTCATGGCGAATCGTCGCGGCGAGGAGCGGCTGCGCGAAATCGTCCAACGCTACGGAATGACGCGAACTCAAAAGAACGCCAGGGCGCTCCTCGACTACTCCGAGCGCGTCACCCGCGCCATGCTCCGCGAAATTCCGGATGGCGACTACCCCTTCGAAGATTTCCTGGACAATGACGGCGTAACCGATATGCCCGTGAAGATCGCAGTGACCGTCCGCATCCGCCGCGACCGCGCCGAAGTGGACTTCACCGGCTCAGCCCCGCAGACCGCGGGCCCGGTGAACGCGAACTATGCGATCGCGGTCGCCGCCGCAATGTACTGCTTCCGCTGCCTGATCCCGACCGAAGTTCCGTACAATGCCGGCTTGCTGCGTCCCATCAAAGTGATCGCACCCGACCGAACCATCGTGAACGCCGGACTACCCGCCGCGATGGCGGCAGGCAACGTCGAGACCTCGCAGCGCGTCACGGACGTCATTCTCGGAGCGCTCGCGCAGGCTGTCCCCGGCCGCATTCCCGCCGCCAGTTCCGGCTCGATGAATAACATCAGCTTCGGCGGCTGGGACAAACTTCGAAACCGCCCGTTCTCGTATTACGAAACCATTGCAGGCGGCATGGGCGCCTCGGCGCACGCGGATGGACGCTCCGCCGTCCACACCCACATGACCAACAGCTGGAATACGCCGATCGAAGCTTTCGAGCACGAGTATCCGCTACGAATCGAATCCTATCGGATTCGCGCGAACTCAGGCGGAGCGGGCGCGCACAAAGGCGGCGACGGCATCATCCGCGAGCTCCGTTTCCTCGAAGAAACCGACGTGACCATCCTCTCCGACCGCCGAGCCCGCGGCCCGTGGGGGCTCGCCGGCGGTAAAGACGGAAAACCCGGCGTCAACGAATTGGGCCCCACGAAACTCGCAGCGAAAACCCGCATCACCGCGAAAGCAGGCAGCGTCCTGCGAATTTCTACCCCTGGAGGAGGCGGCTTCGGAGCCGTAAAGTAGAGATATGCCCAGCGAAAAGGAACTCCTCGAACGCATCGAGCAGCTTGAAGCGCAAAACAACGAGCTCCAGGACAAGCTCGACATGATCTACTCGATCCTCGCGCCGGACTACGAACCGGAGTACGAATCGGGAGACGGCCTGGTTAATATCGACGGCGCTTCATAAACCACACAATCAAACCAATCACAACCGCCAGCGCCGCGATCACGAGTACACCGGCATTCAGGCGCTGCGCGATCTCTTCCCACCCCTCGCCCACGTAATAGCCGAGCCCGAGAAAGCACGCCACCCAGAGACATCCGCCCGGCCACGCATACAACGCGAAGACCGGGAAGCGCAGGTTGGTCGTCCCCGCCACCAGCGCCGTGAAGTGACGCACTCCGGCGATGAAGTAACCGAACGTCAGCGTCCACTTCCCGAAGCGTTCGAACCATTGATGCGCTTGCGGCAGATGCGAGCCAACGTGCCGATCAAGCCAGGGCACATGGCGCACTGCGTAGATTACGCCCGTCCGCCCCAGGAAGTAACTCAGCGTGATCCCGCACAGACTGCCGCCGATCCCGCACAGCAGAGCCGGAACCCATTGCATCTCTCCGCGATGAATCGCGATGCCGGCGAACACCAGAATAGTCTCGTCCGGAATGAGCGGTCCCACAATCCCCAGCATCAGCAAGCCGAACAGCGCGAAGTAGCCGTAGCTGGCCAGGAACTGGTCGATGTGGTGCACGTCAGGCGAGCTCTTGACGAATCGCGGCGACCGCCGCGACCGGATCGGCTGCGCGCGTCACCTGGCGGCCGATCACCAGGTAATTCGCGCCATCCCGCATCGCGTCGGCAGGAGTAGCGACGCGCTTCTGATCGCCCTTCGCCGCGCCCTGCGACCGAACGCCCGGGGTAACGAGGATCGCATCGGGTCCAGCAATTTTCCGGATCGACGCCGCTTCGAGAGGCGACGCCACAATGCCGTCAATCCCGATCTCGCGAGCCTGCTTCACGCGCATCGCGACAAGTTCACTGGCTGTCGCGTTGTGCCCCATCTCCTTCAGGTCATTGTCATCGAGGCTGGTCAGCACCGTGACCGCCAGCAGCTTCATCGACGAATCGCCGCGGCCTTCCATCGCCGCCCGCATTACCGGGCTCACGGCGTGCACCGTCAGGAACGTCGCGCCCGACTTCGCGGCCACGCTCACCGCGCGCTTCACGGTCTCGCCGATGTCGTAATACTTCAGATCCAGGAACACGCGCTTGCCCCGATCAATGAGACTGCGGACGTAATCCATGCCGGTCGCGGCGTAAAGTTCCATCCCGACTTTATAGAAGCCTCCGGAGTCGCCGAGGGCGTTCACAAGCGCGTCGGCGTCGCGCGCGGAGTCGAAATCGAGAGCAAAGATCAGAGGATCGTGCATGATTCGTCTACAATCATACTTTCGCAGTGAAGATAGCGGCCAGTACAATCGCAGGCGTCCGGCTGATCGCGTCCGGCACGGAGGAATTCGAGCGCGAACTCGGTCCTCTGTTGGGGCGCGCCCCGCGCGAATTGATCGCTCCGGCGATCCCGTACTCGGTGATTGTGGCCAACGATTCCGGCCGCGCAATTGCGCTCCTCGGTATCCGGTTCAATATGACCGGGCCGTATGCGAAACCCTATTCGGTGATTCACTACGCGGACACGCTGCGCAATCCTGAGAAGTCCGATCTGCAGCCGGGCGCCCGGCGCTTCGTCTGCGCCGAGCCTTCGTTCACGGCGCTGCTGCTGCGCCGCGATGACGACCTGAGCACCCGCGGCCGCAACAATCTCGACAATTTGAAAAAGACGCTCAACATCTCGGCGTCCATCGACTGCGTGGCGTTCGATGACGGGCGCTTCGAAGGTCCGGATACGCAGAACGCATTCGAGCGCCTTGCGAAGCAGCGCCGGATGGAGACGTCGTTCCCGATCGAAGTTGTGCGCATGAACGCCGTCGACGCGGAGCGACATCTGCGAGCCGCCGTCGAGGATACAGGCAATCGCACGTGCCGGATGCTGGCGCGAAAACTCCTCGAAGCGCTCGAATCCGGCGGCCCGGAAGCGATGGCGCACCAGGCCACCCACCACCGGCTCAAGATAGCGGTGTGGCGCCCCTCTACACTTCCGCCCACTGACGCAGCAGATTGTGATACACACCAGTAAGCTGAGTTGCGGAAGGGTGATTTGGGTTCGTTGCGTTCAGCCCCTGGATGGCGGTGTCGAGATCGAACAGAAGCGTCCGTTTGCCGTCATCGCGGATCATGCTTTGGATCCAGAAGAATGAAGCGACGCGCGCGCCGCGAGTGACCGGCCGCACGTGATGCAGACTGGTGGCGGGATAAAGAATCATATGCCCCGCGGGCAGCTTCACATTGTGAGTACCGTACGTATCTTCGACGACGAGCTCCCCGCCATCGTATTCGTCCGGCGCGGCGAGAAACAGCGTGGCTGAAAGATCGGTACGGATGCGGTGGCCGGTGTGGGCCACCTGGCGGATCGCATTATCCACGTGCGTACCGAACGATTGCCCACCCGCATAGCGATTGAATAGCGGCGGGAACACCTGCTTCGGCAGCGCGGCTGAAATGAACAGCGCGTTGCGGCCCAGCGCTTCGAGCACCATCTCGCCGAGTTGCCGCGCGACGGGCGAGCCTTCCGGTAACTGCATATTGTCTTTCGTGCGCGAGGATTGATGGCCGGCGGTAACCCGGCCATCAATCCAGTCCGCCTGATCGAGAACCCGCCGCGTCTCGGCAACCTGCGCGGCGGAGAATACTTCGGGAATTGGTAACAACATTTGGTTAAAACTTAAATTTCAGACCGATGAGAATCGAGCGCCCCGTACCGAGCACGATGTGACCGGGATGAAGTTGATCGTAGTAGTAGCGGTTCGCCAGGTTGTTCAGATTCGCCTGCAGGGTGACGTGCTCGGCAATGGGATGTTCGAGCATTGCGTTGAACACCCAGTAGCTCGGAACCTGCTTCACGAGACCGGTGGCCGGATCGGTGGGCGCTGTGGCGCTCGCGGTGCGGCTCGAAACGAAATTCGCGCCCAGACCCGATTCGAAGTGATAGGGGAGATGCCACGTGTTCCAGATGTTGAGCGAGTGGGCGGGAACATTGGCAAGCCGCGCTCCGACCGCAGCCGGATAGTATGCCGACGATACGACCTTCGCGTCGAGATACGCGTAGCTGCCGCGCAGATTCCAGTTCTTCATCACACGGCCGGAGCCTTCCATCTGCACGCCGTTAACGCGCTGATTGCCGGAGAGCACATTGAGCAGCGGATTGTTGGGATCGGGTTCGCGCGCGTTCGTCTTCTCAGTGCGGAAGATTGCGGTACGCAGCGAAAGGCGCTGGCGGATGAAGTCCCACTTGGTGCCGGCCTCGAAGGTGCGATTGCTTTCCGGCGGCAGATTGGCGGTTGCCGAACTCAGAGACAGCGACTCCGCCGAAGGATTGAATGACGTGCCGGCGGAGAAGTAGATGCTGCCGGCCTGCGCGGGCTTGAATACCGCGGCGGCGCGCCAGGTCGGCATCGTGTCCAGCCGGTTGAATGCGGCAGTCGGCGCGATGCCCTGCGTGTAGTGCGTGTTGAAGCGATCCCAGCGCCAGCCGCCCGTGAAGTCCCAGCGGCGCCCGACTTTGACTGTATCGAGCATATAGACCGCCGCGCTGTTGGCGGTCGTGTTCACAATGGAAGACGTCGTCACCGTGTAGCCCGTGAAGGGGTCGTTTTCATTGGGATTGAGAAGGCTGGCGCCAGGCATGCCCGCATACGCGAGTCGCGTCGGGTCGGAGATATCGCGACCGGCTTCGACGCCGCTGATGAGCGTGTGTCGCAGGCCTCCGGTCTGGAAATTCGCGCTGAGATCGAGCTGTTCGTCGAAACTCGCTTCGGTGCTTTCGGCCGCGAGTTGATTGCGGCTGACCTGGATTGAGTCGAGCGGCGTCGCCAGCGTGAGTGTTCCGATGGTCTTCGCTTCGGTGATCTGCGCGTGCCGCACATAGTTCGAATAGCGGACCTGATTGCGCAGTGAGAAGTGGCTGTTGAAATCATGCTCCGCGCGGACGTTGCCGATATCGACATAGGTCCGCAGGAAGTTCGCGTCTTTGAATCCGTAGAAGTTGTGGCGGTTGACCGGCGCAGGTCCATTGAAGAGCCACGGAATGCCGTAGTCGGGCACATCATCCGCCATCTGGTGGATATAGCTGAAAGTGAAGCGAGTCGGCGTGCCGAGGCCAAGCGACAGCGAAGGCGCGATGCCGAACCGGCGGTACTTTGCCTCATCGCGGCCGGGAGTATTGCCGTCGTCGCCCATCACGTTGACGCGGAATGCGTCGCCCGTGCCGAGTTTCGGCAGCGGGATATCGACGTCTGAGGTGAGGCGGCGCTGTTCGGGGCCGATGTCGAGCGTGCCGCTGGTGAACTTCGTCATGCCCGGACTTTTGGTGGCCTGATTGACGACGCCGCCCGTGGAACCGCGCCCGAATGTGACCGATGACGGGCCCTGCAGCACTTCCACTTCTTCGAGATCGAAAGGGTCGCGATAGTAGCTGCCGAAATCGCGCATACCGTCGATGAAAAGATCGTTGCGCGCCCCGAACCCGCGGATGGTGAGATTGTCGCCCTGCGATCCGCCTTCGCCCGCCGCCATGCTGATGCCCGCCACGTTGCGCAGCGTGTCGCGCAGCGTGGTGATGTTCTGCTCTTCGATGACGTTCTGCGGGATGACGGTAATGGTCTGCGGCGTATCCGTCAGCGGCTGCGTGTATTTCGGCATCGACGTAGAGACCGCGCTGTAATGGGCGTTCACATCGACGCTCGCGAGAACCTTGTCAGGCTCGACGGTCACCGCTTTCTGGCCCGTGAAGTGAAAGATGACGCCCGTGTCCCTGAGCAACTGCTCGATCGCCTGCTGCGGGGTGTAGAAGCCGCTCGCACCGGGGGAACTCAGGCCGCGGATGCCGGCGAGCGGAAGCGTGACGTGGACACCGGAGCGTTCCTGAAACGCATCGAGAGCGGCGCCCATCAGGCCGGCCGGAATGTCGTAGCGGCGCGGCGGGATGTTGCTGCTATCGGCGGTGGCCGTTAGAGCGGCGGCGGGCGTCTGCGCCATCGCGACGTTCATGGTGCTGACGCCAATCGCGGTATACATCGCGATGGTGCCAACAGCGAGCCAACGATAGCTGACGGGCCAGGCGGACTTCTGCTTCTTACGCGTTCTTCTCGGGGCAGAGTGGGACTTCATTGCATTCATTCCTTATAGGAAAAGTAGTTGAATGCCCGAGTCAGCGCCCCCTAAAATAGGAGTGATCGCTGGCCCTCGGGCCGACGATTGTTCAGGTCCCCCGGTACCTCGCCAAAAGTGGCCGGGGGGCCTGCCGAATTCCTTTTTCCTTCCGTATGATCTCGGACCGATTTGGTCCTCGATAAGCTTCAGAGTAGGGGATACGAGACCGCTCTGTCAAGCAGTTTTTGCAAATGAGTTGCAACTGGTACGGGTGTCAGGCGAGGGCGTTTTTCGCGAAATCGAAGCAGCGCTGGATATCCGTCAAGCGGCTGCCACCTTCGGCGGTGGCGTAGTCGCAGTCGATATAGCAGCGCACAGGAAACTTCCTGTTGCGAATGAGTTGCAAAACTTCTTCCAGATGGGAGTCGCCCTGGCCCCACGGGACGCTGACTCCGGCTTTGGTGCGGTCTTTGAGGTTCAGAGAGAAGACGCGGTCATGGGTGTCTTCGATGAACTTCAGGACGTCCCAGCCTCCGGCGGTCGCATCGCCGGTATCGATGCTGCTGCCGAAATTTTTCGAATAGCTGAAGGCTTCTTCGAAATCAGCCGGTTTCTTCATGGCGTCGGGATCGGTGACCAGGAACGGGCGGCCCTGAAAGGCTACCTTGATGCCGTACCGGTCGGAGATGGGGGCGACGCGCTTCGCGACTGATTTGGTGAAAGCTTCGGCAAGATATTTTGCGCCGAGTGCTTTCGTTACCTGGCACGCTTTGTCGATGTCTTCGTCCTGTACGGGCCAGACGAAGGAGGGTTCGTAGGTGGCGATTTCGAGACCGGCGTCTGCAAAGCGTTTGCGAATGGCTGTGTAGAAGCTCAGCGGGACTTTGAGGTGCCACTGGCGCAGCCCTTCGAGGGCGGCGGCGCGATCGGGGTCGGCGGGACCTCGTCCACGTACGCGTGGCCTGGCTTTGTCGGCGAGATCGACGGGTTCGGTGGCGGGCGCGTAGAGGAGGCAGTCTCCCAGTTGCGAATCCGTCATGGAATGCAGGATGACGTCGAGCAGACCTTCTCGCGGCAGCGTGTTGTAACTGTAGGCCGCGACCCCGATCTGTACGCCATGAATTTTCGACGTGACTTTGGCGGCCGCAGACAGCGGCAAGGCAGCGAGCGCGAATTTACCGATCTGTCGCCGCGTGTACATATCGCTATATCCCATACATGGCGAACGAGTAGACGGTGTCGCCAACGGCTACGACTACGTACTGGTTGCCATCGAGTTCGTAGGTGATCGGCGCGTTCGTGATGTTGCCGCCGAGGATGGAGTGCCAGAGGGCCTGGCCTGTGGTCGCGTTGAGGGCGACGAGGTCCTGACTCGGACCGCCGGTGAAGAGAAGATTTCCGGCAGTTGTCAGGATGGGGGATCGGGCGCCTCCGATCCATCGGTGCTTCCACTTCGACTGGCCGGTACGGTAGTCGATCGCGTCGAGGAACGATTCCGAATAGCCGCCGCGGTCGTTGCCGCCCCAGCCTTCAGGTTTCGCTTCGGTGTCGTAGATGTAATACACGCTCCAGGCGTTCGAGGCGTTGACGTAGAAGAGGCCGGTATCCGGATTGAAGGCGGGCGGCGGCCAGTTAGACGCGCCGCCCTGATTCGGATTGACAAGCGCGCCATCGAGTTGCGGCTCGTGCGCGGGATCGGGAATGGGCTGGCCTTTCGCATCTTTGCCCTTCGCCCAGTTCGCATCCACGTAAGGCGTGCTGATGACGCTCTTGCCGGTGGCGCGGTCGAGCACGAAGAACCAGCCGTTGCGGCTGGCCTGTGCGATCAGGTGGTCGCCAATGAGGACGGGCGTTTCGGTGGCGTCCCAATCGTGCGTGTCATGCGGCGAGGCCTGGAAATACCAGGCCATCTTCCCCGTATCGGGATTGAGCGCGATGATGCATTCGGTATAGAGATTGGCGCCGGCGCGCGCCTTCCCCGCGATTACAGGCTGGGGATTGCCGGTGCCGAAGTAGAGGAGGTTGAGGGCGGGGTCATAAGTGGTTGGTCCCCACGTCATGCCGCCGCCGTGCATCATGGCGTCGAGATTCGGCCAGGTCTTCGCTTCGGGATCATTCGGGTTCGGATGCGCGTACCAACGCCACTGCTGCTCGCCGGTTTCGGGATCGAGCGATGAGATGTAGCCGGGGTTATCGACCGCGTCGCCGCTGACGCCCGCGATGACGTGATTGCCGATGACGAGCGGGGCGACGGAGGAGTAATAGAAGCTCGCCAGATCGCAGATGGGCTTGTGCCAGCGCTCGGTTCCGTCCTTGATGTTGAGGGACACCATGTAGCAATCCGGCGTTTCGAAGAAGAGCCAGTTGCCGGAAATGGCGACGCCGCGATTGCCGATGTGATTGCCGCCCGTGGACGCCCATTGATAGTGCCAGAGCTGGCGGCCGGTACGGGCGTCAATAGCCCAGGCGTGATCGGGCACGGAGAAATAGAGAACGCCATCGACCATGAGCGGGGTGGCTTTGATGCCTCCGCCGAAGGTGACTTGCGGGGTGAGGTGATAGACCCAGGCGAGGGAGAGCGAATTGATGTTGGCCGCGTTGATCTGCTTCAGCGGGCTGTAACGGCGGCCTGAGTAATCGCCGCTATAGGTGGGCCAGGAATTGGTAGGGGCTTTGGCAAGCGACGCGGGATTGAGGCCTTGGGCTGCGAGTGACAGCGCGAGAGAGGCCGCAGTGATCGCGACTTTCAACGAAATCATTTCAGCGTCTCCAGATACGCCACAACGTCGTGAATCTCTTTCGCGGTGTAGTGGCGGAGCATCTCATGGTGAGCCGCGAAGGGATCGTGCTCGACGAGCTTCATGGCGGGCGTTCGCTTCCAGGCGTGATAATCGCCGTTTTCATCGCGGATCTGGACGTCGAAATCGTCGATGTGGATGGCGGTTCCGGTGTACGACTTGCCATCCGGAAGAGTGACGGTCCAGGTGACGGTTTTACCGGAATCCGCCGGGCCGCGGCCGCCCCGCGCAGGACCGGGGAAGAGGAAGCGCTGCTGCACGGTTACGGGATCGTATTTCGAAGCAATCCCTTTCAGATCGCCGGTGATCGAGTGGCAGGTACTGCATTTGCCTTCGCCCTTGAAATACGCCTCGCCCGCTTTCGGGTCGCCGGTCACGATGTTGGGCGCGGGATTGCCGGAATTGTTGGGTCCGCGGTTCAGCGTGTCATAGAGGCGCTGTTTGAGGAAGTGCGAGAGGTCGACGATCTGTTCCTGCGTGAGCGTTGTGCTGGACTTGCCGCTCTGCATGGTGTGCCCTTTTTTGAGGAAAGGACCGAGATCGCTGCCAAGCAGGTCATGCAAAACAATTTGTGAACGGACGAGGTCGGGGCCCTGCAATCCGGGCGGCGCGCCCTCGCTCGAACCGCGCGCCTTCGCGCCGTGGCAGGTAACGCACTCAACGATGTAGACGGCTTTGCCGCGATCGGCGGCGGCAGTATCGACCACCTGTTTATTGGCGGGGCCGGGCTCAGGGGCGCGCGCGGGCGCGGGGGCTCCGCGTCCACGTCCGCCCTGCGCGCAGAGGCACGCGGCGAACGCGGCGAGAAGGACAAGCGTTTTGCGCATCAGGCGAGTTCGGATTTAAAGAACGCCATGCTGGCGGCGCCGTCGGCTTCGAAAGTACCGTTACCTTCGATGGAGAGGCCGCCCTGATAGTTGATGTCTTTGACTGCCTTGAAGAATCCCGCATAGCCCGGATCTTCATCCGCCGAATGCGGCCAGCGCCGGCCGGCGGGATTGGCGAAGTGCATGTGGACGATATGGTCCTTCGCCTTGCGGATGATATCGGGGTCTTCCTTTTCGGTGGCCAGATGGTAATAGTCGACGATCATCTGGACATTGGGATGGTTGACCTCGGTGAGCAGCTTGAGGGCTTCGGCGCCGGTGTTGATGATGTTGCTTTCCTGATGGCGAAGGAATTCGATGCCGATGACGATATTGTGTTTCTTTGCGATGTCGCCGGCGGGTTTCAGGAACGTTTTGATCTGGTCCCACGCCGTGTCACGGGAAAAACCCTGCGGGACGTTGCGCGAACCGGAACTGCCCCAGACGACCACTTTCGCGCCGCAGTCCTTGCAGCGGGCAAATGTAGTGTCGAGATATTTCATGATCGGATCCAGATTGACGTTGGGGCCGTCAATGTTCTGGCCGCGGGAAAAAAGAATGTTGAAGCTGCGGCAGGGAGTTTTTGAGGCCTTGACCGTGTCGCGGAATGTGTTGAAGTCAGCGTCGGACATGGCGGCGACGGAGGCGGCGGAGGGCTCGAAATAGTCGTAGCCGTATTCGCCCGCTTTGGAGAAGTCAGCCGGTTTGCCACAGACGCCGAGTTCGACGCCGTGGACTTTCGCGAGGGCCTTGAGGGAGAGGGCCGCGCCGGCGGTGGTGGCAAGCATGGAACGGCGTGTAAGAGAAGAGAGGGATTCGAGAGGGCGTTTGGTCATTCCGATTTTCAGTCCGTATTAAATAGCGTTTTCATACAGGCCGGGGTTACAGAAACTGGCATGTCAGTGGCATATAGAGCACATCCGGCCGCGATTTCGCGCCCGCGAGTTGCGGGATAATCGCTTCCATGAGTATGACAGCTGCGAAGTCGGGACCCGCGTGCATCGGGCCGGAGATGGTGGAGGAGATTGAGACGCTCCATGTGGAGCTCGTCGCGCGCGGCGCGGAGATCACGCAGGCGATTGAGCGAAAGCCGTGGGGAAATCGCAATTTTCGCGTTCACGATCCGTTCGGGAATGAACTGAAGTTTACGGAGTTTCAGTGATGCGAATTCTGGTTGGACTTGCCGCGGTCTGCGCGCTTCACGCGCAGACGATCGCCCCGGGGTCGCGATTCGAAGAGGCGTCGATCCGACTTGCTCCCGAGGGGCAGGAACGGTTCAACGCTAACCCGTCGTACAGGGCTTATCGGGAGGGCAAGGCGAGCAGCTTTTGTGATGTGTGCATCTCCGGAGTCCACTATGACAATTACGGGACACCGCTGATTGTTCTGATTGCGAATGCGTATCGCGTCGATCCGCGCCTGGTGGCCGGGCCGGCCTGGCTCCACGATGAGAATACTCAGTTTGTGATTCACGCAACGATGCCGGAGGGGGCGACGCGAGCGCAGGTGCCGGAGATGTTGAGGGCAATGCTGGAACAGCGCTTTCATGTAGCAGCGCATCTCGAGGATGGGGAGCAGCCGGGATATGCGCTGGTGGTTGCGAAGAACGGACCGAAGCTGAAGCCGGCGCGCGAGTTGGATCGTTCGGAGTGTCCGGAATGGACGGAGTCGATTCCGGTGGATGGAAAGACCAGCCTCTTGTGCCGGATTCCAGGTGAAGGTGGCGGCTCCGGTACGACCCTGATGACGAACAGCCGTTTTGGGCCGATGCGCAATACCACAAGACGCACAGAAGATGGTTTCGAGACGCATGAGGAATACTTCCGGATCGCGATGCCGGTGCTGGTGGAAGCGCTTGGAGAGCGGCTCTCGACCGGGAATCCCCTCGGGGTACCGGGCACGATAGTCCAGGTAGCGGACCGGTCTGGCATTGAGGGGGAGTGGTATGTCGAAGTCGATAGCGCTTCACGGGATCTGGCGCTGCCTGCAGTGAATGGTTCGCTCGAGAGGCAGGGACTGCGGCTGGAGAAGATGATGACGCCGGTGAAAAGGCTGGTGTTGGATCGGGTGGAGCGAACGCCAACGGAAAATTGATGGGGCCACAGATGCACACAGATAAGCTCCATTTGAAGCGCTATTCTGGTGTGAGGAGCGGACAATGGAAGTGCATTTCACGGCTGAAACGGAAGCGAGATTAGCGCGGTCGGCGGCCCAACAGGGCCGGGAGCCGGGTGATCTTGCGCGCGATATTGTCGCTCAATATTTCGAAGATGAAATCCGATTCGTTGAAGCCGTGAAGCAGGGTGAAGACGCACTCGACCGAGGCCAATACCTGACGCACGAAGAGGTAGGCCAGCGTCTGCAGCGGTTCCTCGGCAATTGAGGCAGATTCGTTGGTCTCCACATGCGGCTGAGGATCTGGAGCGCATCTGCGAACGGATCGAACGAGAAAATCCGAACGCGGCACGTCGTGTAGCCCAGACCATTTACAACGGGTGTGAGCTGCTGAAGGTCTCTCCTTATATTGGTCGCGAGTAATCGCCTGGTTGGCCGGCGCGAATTAGTTTTCCCGCCGCTTCCTTACATCGTGGTCTATCGCGTTACCGGTAGAACCGTTGAAATCAGCCGAATTTTCCACGGGGCGCAAAACTGGCCGTAGTTTCGTCTTACGGCGTTTTTGTATCGAGCGAGCGCCAGAGATACCAGGAGGCGATGGACGCGTAGGGCCGCCAGGTCGCCGCGATCTTTTCCATCTCGGGTGGTTTGGGGAGGTCGGGGAGGTTCCAGGCCTTTTGTATTGCGGTGCGGATGCCGAGGTCGCCCGTGGGGAGAATATCCGGGCGGCGAAGAGCAAAGATCAGGAACATATGGGCGGTCCAGACGCCGATGCCTTTGACCTGAGTAAGGTGCTCGACCACTTCGTCGTCAGCCATTTCAGGCAGGTTTTCGAAGACGACGGTTCCGTTTTTCGTGTGCTTCGCGAGCTCCCTGATGTAGGTGGTTTTCTGCCCGGAAAGACCGAGTTTCCGCATGCGTTCCGGCCGGAGTTTCAGGATGGCTTCCGGGGTGACGGAGCCGTTGAGGGCGTCCCGAAAACGCCCGTATATCACGCTGGCTACCCGGCCACTCAGTTGCTGATAGACAATAGATCGGACGAGATATTCGAATACCGGCTCCCCGTAACTCATTGCAAACTTGCCGTGGCGGGTGATGATGGGGCCGAGGACAGGGTCCTTTTTGAGGTGCTTTATGGCTGCACGCATGAAACTGGGTCAATTCCGCGCACGTCACTTTTTCAGATCTATGCGCACTTCCGATTGTATGAAGTTGAGCAGCGTTGTGCTGGCCGCTTTGATGATTCTGCCCGGTACGCCTTCCAGATTGACCGCCCAACAGCAGGCGCCCATCAAAGACGAGGAACTCGGGGCGCAGATCAAGGTTGACGTCAACGTGGTCACGCTGTACGCCACGGTACACGACAAGCACAACGGCATCGTGGCAAGCCTCACCAAAGACGATTTCGATTTGACGGAAGACGCCAGGCCGCAAACCATCAAGTACTTCAGCCGCGAGACGGATATTCCGCTCACCATGGGGCTGATGATCGACGTCTCAGGCAGCCAGCAGAATCTGATTGAAATCGAGCGGCAGGCGGGGGCGCAATTCTTCAGCAGCATGCTGAAGGCGAAGGACGAAGCGTTTCTGATCAGCTTCGGGGCGGATTCGGATTTGCTGCAGGATCTGACAGGCAGTCCGCGATTGTTGCAGCAAGGGCTGCAGAGACTCAAGCTGAACACGGGCTATTCGGGTCCGACGGCGGGGCCGGTGCCGACGATGAACAAGCAGCGCGGCACGGTGCTGTATGACGCGGTTTATCTGGGGTCGCACGACATGCTGGCCCAGGAGAGCGGACGCAAGGCGCTGATCCTGATCACCGACGGCCAGGACGAGGGAAGCAAGGTCAGCATCAAGGAAGCGATTGAAGCGGCGCAGAAGGCCGACGCCATTATCTACGGGATTCTTTATGTGGACCGCGGGTTCTACGGCGGATTCAGCGTGGGCTACTTCGGCGAGGGTTCGCTGAAACAGATGGCGGAAGAAACGGGCGGCCGCGTATTCACGGTCGGCGGTAAGAATACTCTGCCGAAAATTTTTGACCAGATTCAGGAAGAGATGCGGTCGCAGTATCTGATCGGATATTCCCCCACCAATTCGAAAAAAGACGGAACGTTTCGCAAGATCGACCTGCGCACGCATGACAAAGACCAGAAGGTCCAGGTGCGCAAAGGGTATTACGCGATGCCTGATAGCAAATAAGGCCTGACGGCAAGCAGATCCAGCCTTTCGCGAAGGTCCGACCAATAGCGCGTTAAACCCCTTATTTTAAAGGGGGAAAGCGCATTTCGTCCCTCGACAACGTTACTCCGGCTGCTATATGATCTTCATTGCGCGGCGCTTTTCAGGCACTACCCGCGCGCGCGGAAATGAGGGTCGTTGTTCGAATGAAAAAAGCACTGCCGATTGCCATTGCGGCCGGAATTGCGGGGGCGCTTTTCCTGAGCGCCGACTGGTCGAGTTCGAGCGGGAATGCGCAGCGCGATGGCTGGTCCAGAAGCGAAGACCAGCTTTCGCGGGAGAGCGCGGCGCACGGCGAAATCAAGCTGCTCTATTCCTATAAGGTCGATCCCAAACCCCAGCGGATGGGAACGCCGGTGATGCTGACCAACATCATCAGCTACAAGGGATTCAAGTCGCTCGCGTTCGTGGCCGGGGCTTCGGATGTTTATTCGATCGACTACTCGACGGGCAGGCCTTATTTCAAAACGCATCTGGATTCGAGCGAGAAGGCGGGGACGGCGCTGTGTCCGGGCGGAATTACGTCAGGTGTGACCATGTCCGGCGGGAGCACGAGCGTCTCGCGGATTCCGCCGCCTCTGCCTCCTCCGGGTGGCGCGCGTGGAACTCCCGCGCGTGCTGCTGGCGGTGCGCGCGGCGGCGGGCAGGGTGGTCCGCATGTCTGGGTGGTTGGTCCGGATGGTTCGCTGGAGACGTTGAGGCAGCAGGATGGCGACAACAAGTCGACGGCTGCGGTGAAGTTTGTGCCGGCGAATTCGCGGGTCAGCGATCTGATGATGGATGGCGGCGTGATTTACGCGGCGACGCAGAACGAGTGCGGCGGCCCGAATGCGCTGTATGCAGTGGATATCGTTTCGGCGGATAAGAAGGTGATGTCGTTCCCGACGAACGGAAGTGGTTTCGCGGGATCGGCCGGCGTTGCGGCGGGCACGGATGGCAATACGGTTTATGGACTGATTCCGGATGGTCAGGGTTCGGTCGCGGGGAAATACAGCAACACGGTGGTGGCGCTGGGGTCGAAGGATCTGGCGGTGAAGGATTACTTCACGCCATCGGGCGCGGCCGCGGCGGTGAAGAAGGGCGCGGAAGTTTCTGGCGCGACTCCGGCGGTGTTCCAGTGGAACGGTAAGGACGTAGTGGTTGCGGGTGGAACCAACGGGCGGATTTATCTGCTGGATGCGGCATCACTCGGCGGCTCCGACCATCACACGCCGCTGGCTGAGAGCGAAGTGTTCGCGGCGTCGGATGGCGCGAACGGGATCGTGAACGCTTTTGCGACATGGGATGATCCGGCCGGGAATACGCGCTGGATCTATGCCTCCATTTCGGGCGCCTCTCCGCTGAAATTCCCGGCCGTGAACGGCGCCGCGGCGAATGGTTCGATCGTAGCGTTCAAGGTGGAAGACAACGGCGGCAAGCCGAAGCTGACGCCCGCGTGGATTTCGCGCGACATGATTTCGCCGGCCGCTCCCGCGGTGACGAACGGTCTGGTCTTCGCGCTATCGACGGGGCAGGGGAAATCGCCGAAGAACGCGGTGCTCTATGCGCTCGATTCCACGACCGGGAAAGACATCTGGTCGAGCGGGCAGACGGCTACGAGCTATGCGACGGGCGGACTGGCGGTGAATGCGTCGATTGTGCTGTTCGCGACGCATGACAGCCAGATACATGCGTACGGGATTCCGATTATTTTCTAGCGCGGGCGAGTCACGAGGTTCAGAAAAATGAAAAAGCTTATCTATATCGCGATTGCCGGCTGCATGCTTTCGGGCGCCCTGGGCTGGGCCGCCGAGTGGACGACGGACGGCGCGGATCCGCAGCGCACGGGGTGGCAGAAGGACGAGCACATCCTGACGAAGGACAACGTCAAAAATCTGAAGCTGTTGTGGAAGCTGAAGACGGACAACGTTACCCGTGCGCTGTTCTCGTTTACGCCGGCGATGATTCTGGACAATGTGAAGTCGAACGGGACGACGCGGGAGATGATTTATTTCGTCGGCGCGTCCGACAACCTGTATGCGGTGGATGCGAATAAAGGTGAGATCGTCTGGCACAAGCACTTCACGTATGAGCCCGCGCCCGGACGCGGCGGCAATAACGCGACTACCGATCCGGCTCACCTCGGCTTCCTTGGGCCTGGCGGCAGCACCGATACGCCGGTGATCGGACCGCCGGATGCGCAGGGGCGGCGGCCGATTTATGTGATTGACGGCGGGGGCATGGTGCATTCGCTCGATACGTCGAACGGCGAAGATCTGAAGCCGCCGTTCCAGTTCGGCAACAGTAAGTTCGCGCTGCAACTGGTCAACAACACGCTGTGGGCGCCAATCGGCGGCGGGATGGCAGCGACGAAGCTGGACGATCCGGCGCATCACGTTTACATGACGGAGGGGATGGGACGCAGCGGCGGACTGTGGGGCCTGCGCGGCGCCGCGGTGGATTCGAGCGGAACGATCTGGTCGACCACGGGCGACGGCAATGTGGATACGCGCGATCCGAACAACCTGATCATCGCGAACAGCATGGTGGGATTTCAGATCGACGGCGACCACGTGAAGGTGAAGGATTATTTCACGCCGCCGAACTGGTACTGGCTGTGGAAGCGCGATCTGGACCCGAACAATACGGCGACGATTTTCAATTACAAGGGCCGCGAACTGCTGGTGGCGTCGGGTAAGGAATGCCGGGTGTTTCTGCTCGATCCGAAGAATGCGGGCGGGGCCGATCATCATACGCCGCTCTATAAGACGCCGCTGTTCTGCAACGAAGAAGTGGATTTCCAGGATCAGGGAAGCTGGGGCGCGCTTTCCACGTGGGAAGACTCAAGCGGGACGCGCTGGGTGCTGGCTCCGTTCTGGGGCCCGGTGCATTCGCAATTCAAATTTCCAACGGTGAATACGCCCGTGGCGAAGGAAGGCGGCATTGCGGCGTTCAAAGTCCAGGACGTCAACGGCAAGCCGGAACTCGTGCCGGTATGGGTGTCGCGTGACATGCATCGCGGGTATCCGCCGATTATCGCGAACGGCATAGTTTATGCGTACGGCAGCGGTGAAGAGACCAAACAGGCGTTTCCGGATATCGGCCTGAATTTCGATTCGACGATTCGCGCGAGCAAGTCCGGACACGTGACGCTGTATGCGCTCGATGCTCAGACGGGGAAAGAATTGTGGTCGAGCGGCGACACGATTACGTCGTTCAATCACTTCAATGGGCTGTCGCTCGCGAATGGGAAGTTGTATCTCGGGACGTACGACGGGACGTTCTGGGCGTTTGGGTTGCCGAAGTAAAACGGTCTTCAGGCGACTGTATGGAGTCTGTTCTTCCCAGTCCGCGGGGCGCTTCCTTCGCGGCCTGGTGAAAGCTACTTTGACGCCAGCGCGTCCTGGATGGCTTTCTCGGCCAGCGGGGCCATGAGGGCGTAGCCAGCGTCGTTGGGGTCGACGCAGTTGTTTGTCAGTTCCTTTTTCATCTGACGGTTGCCTGCGGCGGTGTCGACGAGGACTGAGTAATAGTTCAGGTAAATCGAGTTCGTTTCTTTCGCAATGTCGCGGAGAGTACCATTGATCGCCGCGATTTTTCCGACCGGGCGGATTCGGGTTTGATCAATGCCGTAGGCGTTGCAGACGGGATTGAGGGAGGCGATTACCGCCTTGATGTTGTGGGCGTGCGCGATGTCGATCATCGAATAGAGCGCGTCGGAGATCGTGCCTTCGCTGCCGGGCCCCATCACCATGCCGATGTCGTTGAGGCCTCCCTGGATGATGACGACTTTCGGCTGGAGCGAAACCACGTCCTGACGGAAGCGGACGAGCATCTGGGGCGTCGTCTGATCGGCGACGCCGCGATTGAAATAAGGCTTGTCAGGGAAGAAGGGCGTTTTGCCTTTACCCCAGTTTTCAGTGAGAGTGTCGCCGAGGAACACGACGCGATTCTCGCCGGGCCTGGGAGGTTTCACTTCGGTGTCGTCGCTGCCGTAAACGTTAAGACCGCCCCAGTCCATCAGCTTTTTGCGCGCCGCGTTGAGTTCTTCGGAGGGAGTCGGGGTGTTTTGGGAGGGCGTCTGGGCGTAGACGAACGTGCCCAGCAGAAGGAGGACGGCGACGGTCTTCATAACGATCATTGTATGCCCGCAGGGTTGGAAAACCTACGCCAAGATATTCAAAACATTGACGGTTGGTCGAACCTTTGATAGCATCGGGCGAATATGAAACGACGTCGATTCATGCAGGCGCTGGCGGTTGCGCCGGCGGTTCCCGCTCTTGCGCAACAAGTTCGTCCGGCCACGCCATCCGGAGGGCGGGGGCGTGGCTCGCTCGGCGTAGAGCAGGGCGTGAAAGTGTTCGAGGTGACGCCGCCGGATGCCGTGGCGGACCCAACTGCGCGCTTCTTCACACCCGCGCAGTTCGGAGCGCTGAGGAAACTCAGTGACGCGCTGATGCCGGCGATGGGCGGCAATCCAGGCGCGATTGAATGCGAGGCTCCGGAGTTTCTCGATTTTCTGATCGGCGTTTCGCCCGCGGACAGGCAGCAGCTTTATCGCGGCGGGCTCGATGCCTTGAATGCGAAGGCAAAAGCGAAGTTCGCGAAATCGTTTGCGGAACTGGACGCGAAGCAGGTGGATGCGGTGATTCGTCCGCTGCTGGCGGCGACGCCCTGGGCGTGGGACTTGCCGAAGGATCCGGCGATGCGATTCATCGCTTCGGTGCGGACCGATGTGATGACCGCAACGCGGAATTCTCCGGCATGGGCGGAAAAGGCAGGCACGCGTGGCGGCGGCGCAGGACAACTGAAGTGGCTGCCGATCGATCCTGTTTATAAGGGCTGAGCATGACAGAGACGCACGATGTACTGATTGTGGGGTCGGGGCACTCCGGCGGGATGGCGGCGAAGGTTCTCACGGGCAAAGGCATTTCCTGCCTGATGCTGAACGCGGGGCCGGAAGCGGACTACGCTAAAAACCGCCAGGCGGTGGCGACGCACGATCTTCCCTATCGCGGATTCGGCAAGCCCGGGCGTTTGACGCACGTCACGCAGGCAACCGAATACAACGCCGAACAGTGGGTGGATGAGAAGGAAGTGCCTTACACGGCGCCGCCGGACGCTCCTTATAACTGGGTGCGGGTACGATTGCTCGGCGGCCGCAGCTTATTTTGGGCGCGGCAATCGTTCCGGCTGAGCGATTTCGAATTCAACGCGGCCGAGATCGATGGTACGGGCGAGAGCTGGCCAATCCGGCTGGCGGACGTTGCTCCTTATTACTCCCAGGTGGAGCAGATTTTCCGCGTGGCGGGCCGCAAGGAAGGATTGCCCCAGTTTCCGGACGGCAACTTCGTGACGGAGACGAATCTCAATCTGAACAGCGGCGTGATGCGGAAGATCGCGGAGCTCTCGAAGCCGCGCGGAATTCCGCTTTCGACCATGCGCTCATCGCAGGGGATCAATGGTCTGGCGAGCTCGATCAATCTGCTGCTGCCGGATGCGGTGGCGACCGGAAAGCTGAAGATCGTGTCGAACGCGATCGTCCGGCAGATCACGACCGACAGGAATACCGGCCTCGTGAACGGCGCGCACTTCATCGACCGGCATTCGCGGCGCGAGATGCATGTGAAAGCGCGGGTGGTGGTGCTGGCGGCCGGGACGCTCGAGAGCACGCGGCTTCTGCTGAATTCGGGGCTCGCGAATTCGAGCGGGGTGATGGGCCACTATCTGCACGATCAGATTTATGGCGTGCGGGTGCTGGCGTCCGTACCGGAAGCGCAGGGCGGGAAAGCGCCTGCGGGGCTGATGGGCGGGAGCGCGTTTATCCCGCGATTCCGAAATTTATCGAGGACCGACAAGCGGAATTTCATCAAGGGCTACTGCATGATGATCGGCGGGGCCGCGAGTCCGGTGGCGAGCGATTTCGCGGAGTATGGGGAAGAGCTGCAGAAGAAGCTCGATCACTACGCGGGATCGTGCGTTTCGGCCAG